>CALVET010000035.1 GCA_944326675.1 Candidatus Gastranaerophilales bacterium | reverse complement strand
AACTCGAAAACTCAAAAAAGAAAAAACACGTAGAGTTTATTAATAAAGTTATGAATAAAAAAGCTCTTAACCAGCTTTTATCTCAAGTTTATCTTGAATGGGGCGGTGCTAAAACAGCTGAGCTTGCTAATAACTTAAAAAATCTTGGCTATAAATATGCAACAAAATCAGGTACTACAATTTCAATCCAAGATTTGGACGTACCTAAAGCAAAAAAAGAACTTCTTCAAGAAGCGCAAGATGAAATTGCACGTTCAACAAAAAGATATTTAAAAGGCGAAATTACAGAAGTTGAAAGATATACGAAGGTTATCGACACTTGGAGCGAAACAACCGCTAAACTAACAGAAAAAGTTGTTGAAAACTTCAACAGATTGAACCCTGTATATATGATGGCATTCTCAGGTGCAAGAGGTAACTTATCACAAGTATCACAATTGGTTGGTATGCGTGGTTTGATGGCAGATGCACAAGGTCAAATCATCGACTTGCCCATTAAATCAAACTTCAAAGAAGGCTTATCTTGTACAGAATACGTTATTTCATCATACGGTGCAAGAAAAGGTCTTGTAGATACAGCTCTTAAAACAGCTGACTCAGGATACTTAACAAGACGTTTGGTTGACGTTGCTCAAGATGTTATCATCAGAGAAGAAGACTGCCATACTGAAAAATTCATCAACCTAACCGCTATTACAGACGGTGAAGATGTAATTGTTCCGTTAGAAGATAGATTATTAGGCAGAACAGTTGCTCAAGACATTGTTGATGCTGATGGAAACGTTCTTGTAACAAAGAACACAACAGTTGATAGAGACGATTTAGAAAAAATTAAAACCGTAGGATTAAAAGAAGTTAAAGTTCGCTCAACGCTAACTTGCGAACTTGAATACGGAATTTGCCAAAAATGCTACGGCTGGTCAATGACTACTCAAAAACTTGTTGATATTGGCGAAGCAATCGGTATTATCGCCGCTCAATCAATCGGTGAACCCGGTACACAATTAACAATGAGAACGTTCCACACAGGCGGTGTATTTAAAGGTTCAGGTGTAACTCGTCAAGCCAAAACCACTATGGATGGTGTTGTTAACACTGAAGTAAGAACACGTGAACAAAGAACACGTCACGGGGATATTGTACAAATCGCAATTAAAGAAGCTGATGTTGAAATAAAAGGCAAATCCGAAAGCGAAAAGGTTCACGTTCCTATTGGTGCAAAAGTTCTTGTAAAAAAAGGTGACACTGTAAAAGCAGGCGATGCCATTGCAGAATTTGAACCAGCTTCAAAAGGTGACGGTTCTCGTTTAACAGAAAAAGCTCTTAAAGATATCACTTCAGATATCTCAGGTGAAGTTGTATTTGAAGACTTTGTTGCAGACGAAAGAAAAGACAGACAAGGCAACATCTCAAGAATTGCAAACAAACAAGGTATTGTTTGGGTATTAGGCGGAGATGTTTACGCTCTTCCTGCGGGTTCTAAAGTTCTTGTAAAAGACGGACAAAAAATTAAAAAAGGCGAAAAATTAGCTGAAACATTAATTATTTCAGAACACGGCGGCGAAGTAAGAGTTGGCGACAGTCTTGAAATTGAAGAAGTTAATTTTGAAGGCAAAAAAATCAAGAAAATTGTATCAGGTAAAGAATTAACAATCGTTATTGCTTCAATTCAAGCTTCCAATGCAATTTTTGAACAAACCAAAAAAGAACAACTTTGGACTGTTCCTGAAACAAATGAAAAATACATCGTTAAATCACCTGTTGATACGACAGTTGAAAACGGCATGATAATAGCAGAACTTATTGATGATACTTGCAAAGTTGAATCTTCAGGCGAAATCAGATACAACGGACTTGAAGTTGATGAAAATCAAGTTGTTATAACTCCGGGTCAATTAATATTTATACCTGAAGAAATTCATCAAATTTCTAAAGATTCTTCATTAAAACTTGTTGAATCAGGAACATACGTTGAAGCAGGTACTGAAGTTGTAAAAGATATTTACACACACATTGCAGGTATTGTTGAAATTAAAGAATTCAACGATATTATCCACGAAATAGTTGTTCGCCCCGGTGAATTATATACGCTTGATTCTATCAATGACTTAAAAGTCGGAGAAGGTGAAGTTGTTAAAGCCGGCACGGTTGTTGCAGGAAAAATCAAAGCAAAAGTTGATTCAATAGTAACAATCATAGAAAACGAATCAGACATTATGGAAATGGATGATTTAGATGAAGAATTAACTGATGACACAATGGAAGAAGACAATCTTGAAGGAAAATCCGTTCAAATTTTAATCCGTCCAATCCAAACATTTAATATAGAACAAAAAGATGTATCAATTAAATTCAACGCAACTGATGAAGCAATTGAACTTGTACCGATTACACAAGTACAATTCAAAGATGGCGCAAGAGTTCGCAACCTTGATGGTGCGGTTCTAACAAGAACTTCATTAGTATTATCAATGTCAGGATACATTTCACACCTAAAAGGTATGGTTGAATTAGATAAAAAAGGCGATTTAAAAATCGTTGTATTAGAAACATTAATCGTAAGACGTGAACAAGAAGATTCATCACGCGGATTATCTTCAACTCAAACGGAATTATTGGTTGAAAACGGACAAGTTATTGAACCAAAAACTCCTGTTACAAAAACACAAGTTCTTGCAGTAAATGATTCTATAGCATCAATTAATTCAAAAGATACCGAATTAAGAAGATTACTTCTTGTGTCAGATAACTATGAAGAACATGTTCCTCTTACTTCTAAAGCAATTGTAAAAGAAGGTGAATATGTAACAATAGACCAAAAAATATCAGAAAAAGACACAACTCCATACTCCGGTAAAGTTGTTAAAGCTGACGCAAAAGAAGTCATCATAAGATTAGGTCGTCCTCACTTAATCTCACCCGGGGCATTATTACAGGTTGATAATTCAGCTCTAATTCTTAGAGGTGACTTACTTGCAACATTGGTATTTGAAAGACAAAAAACAGGTGATATCGTTCAAGGTTTGCCTCGTGTTGAAGAATTATTAGAAGCAAGAAAACCGAAAGATTCAGCAATTGCAGCAGAAGAAGACGGTATTGCAATAATAGAATACGAAGACGACATTCCGAGATTGTTTATTGAAAATGAAAACGGAAGAACTGAGATTAAATACCCGATTGAAGCTACCGTTATTGTTAACGATAAACAACCAATCAAAAAAGGTGACGCTCTAACATCAGGACCAATGAATCCGCATGACGTTATCAGATTGAGAGGCGCAAATGCAGCTCAACAATATCTTGTAGATGAAGTACAAAGAGTATATCGTTCACAAGGTGTTGAAATTTCCGATAAACACGTGGAAGTTATTGTACGTCAAATGATTAAGAAAGTAAAAGTAATTGATTCAGGTACAACAAAATTGCTTCCGGGCGAATTAGTTGAATTAAAAGTTATTGAAGCTCAAAACGCAGAAGCAAGAGCAAATAACGGACAAGAAGCAACTTATGAAGCACTATTACTTGGTATCACCAAAGCTTCATTAAATACTGAGTCATTTATTTCAGCTGCTTCATTCCAAGAAACAACAAGAATTCTTACAGAAGCTGCCGTTGAAGGCAAAAAAGACATGCTAAGAGGTCTTAAAGAAAACGTTATCATCGGTAGATTAATACCTGCAGGTACAGGATATTACCACTTAATCAACGCTTCTGAAGAAAAAGAAAAAGAAGCAATGAAAAGAGCAGCACAAAAACATCAAGCAAGAAAACCTTCAGCAATACTGGAAGAAATTGAAGGCATGTTTGGCGTTGTTGATTCAGATATGCAATACTAAAACATATCAATAAATATATAAAAAGCCTCTTAATAATTAAGGGGCTTTTTGTTTTTTTAATATATAATTGAAATATGATAACAAGACTCCAAAATATTGATAAAACAAAAATCGAATCTAATCCAATAAAAGAATATATAAATTTTAAAGAAGAAAATCCTGAATATTTAATACTTTTTCAAATTGGAGATTTTTTTGAAACAATATGCGAAGATGCCGTTTTATTCTCGGATGTTACCGGCACTACCTTGGGAAAAAGAAAAATCAAGGGCGCAGGTGAAGTTATACAAGCAGGTATTCCGAAAACAAGCGTCAATAATTACATTAAAAAACTTTTATCAGAAAATATAAAAGTATGCCTTTGCACTCAACACAGAAACCAAAACAACGAAATCTACAGAATTATTGAAAGAAAATATACCCAAGGCACAATTATTGAAAATGAATTTTTAAACAGTTATGAAAACAACTTCATCCTTGCAATAGCAAAAGATAACAATGGCTTTAGTATTGCTTATGCCGATGTATCGACAGGACAATTTTATAAAACATCGGCAGATTATTCAAAAATTATATCGGAAATTGAAAAAATCGAACCAAGCGAAATTTTAATTTTTAAAAACAATATAGAAGACTTTAAAGAAATTATACAAAAATATAATTTTACATACCTTTCAAAAGACTATAGAGATTTATCCGCAGAAAACATAATTTTAAAATATTGCGAAAAAACGCAAAAAAATTACATTGTAGAACTAGATGAAATTATTGAATATCAAATAAGCAAATATCTTATCATGGATGAAATCACAAGAAGAAACCTTGAATTAAGAAGAACAAAATACAATCTTAAGAAAAAAGGCAGCTTGTTTTGGTTTTTAAATTATACAAAAACCCCAATGGGCGCAAGACTCTTAAAAAAATATATTGATGAACCGTTGTTAAATACGGACTTAATAAAAAAACGCCAAAATGCCATTGAAGAATTAGTGTTAAACCATGATAAATTAACAAATTTGGAAAAACTATTAGAAAATTTTTCAGATTTATCAAGAATTTGTGCTAAAATTTCAAACTCAACAATTAACCCAAAAGATTTATTTCAAATTACAGACAGCATTTTTTGCCTTAGAGAAATTAATAAATTATGCAAAACTTTCAATTCGCCACTAATCAAATTAAACGGTGAAAACCTTGCAAAATCACAAAATTTTGCAAACAAAATAAAATCTGCACTTTACGATGAGCAAGCTGACGAACTGAAACAAAATAGAATTATAAAAGAAAACTACAACACAAATTTAGATTACCTAAGAAAAAAATTAGAAGATATAAATAAAGATATAGAAAAATATGAAACAAACGAAAAAAACAAATTAAAAATAGAAAAACTAAAAATTTCATCTTCTAAATTACTCGGCTATTACATTGAAATTCCAATTTCATCCCAAAAATTTATTGACGATTCATATATCAAAAAACAATCACTATCAAATTGCATAAGATATACAACCAAAGAACTTGCAACTTTTGAACAAGAAAAAAATAATTTGCTATATAAAATAAGCCAATTTGAAGATGAATTATATAAAGAAATAAAGCAATTTGCTTCAAAATTCACAAGCACAATAAGGCAATTATCTCAAGAAATTTCAAATATAGATGTATTGTATTCCCTTGCAAAATGCGCCATTGAAAATAATCTTAAAAAACCAGAGTTTAATAACAGCGGATTATTCTTAAAAGAAGCATTTCATCCAAGCTTAATAAGCACAACAAAAAATATCACAAAAAACGATTTGGATTTAACAAATGAAGAGATAATAATATTAACCGGCGCAAATATGAGCGGAAAATCAACATATTTAAAGCTTGCTGCAATAAATTGCTTATTAGCACAAATCGGATCGTTTGTTCCGAGCGAAACAGCAAATCTTGCAATTATTGATAAAATATTTTTCAGACAAAACTCTTGTGATGATATTATAAACTCTAATTCAAGTTTTATGATAGAAATGAAAGACCTAAAATATATTATTGAAAACGCAACAAAAAATTCTCTAATATTGCTTGATGAACCTGCAAAAAGCACCAATGCAAAAGAAGGCGGCGCAATAGCAAGAGCATTTTGTGAATATGAAGTTAATCACATTAAAGCAAAAACAATTGTTGCAACACACAATCAAGAATTAACAAAACTTGAAAACTTTTATCCCCTTAATTCTAAAAATTACGTAATTGGAAATACAAATATAAAAGAAGGAATTACAGATAGAAAAATAAGAAGAGGAACAGCAAAAGAGAGTTCTGCTTTAAATACTGCTATTTTAGCAAATCTCCCCGATGAAATTATTCTTAACGCAAGAAAAATAATTAATTCTTAGCTTTTACTCTGCCATATATGTCTTTATATCTTACAATATCATCTTCAGATAACATATCACCCTTTTGAACTTCTATTATCTTCAATTCCGTATCATAAGGATTTGCAACGGAATGCACCGCTTTAACAGGAATATCAATAGATGAACCGGCTTTTAGCATAAAGACTTTGTTATCTAGAGTAACTCTTGCAGTACCGGATAAAATCATCCAATGTTCAGAGCGATAATTGTGCGATTGTAAACTTAATTGACCTTTTTTAGACACACAAATCATCTTAGTTAAATAACCTTCTCCTTGATTTAATACGGTATAATAACCCCAAGGACGATAAACCGTTGTATGGATTTTGTGTGCATCATTTTTTTCTTCTTTTAATTTATCAAAAATTTGTTTAACATCTTGTGCATTATCTTTATTGCAAACCAATATAGCGTCTGAAGTTTCAACTATAATTAAATTTTCAAGCCCTATTCCTGCAATTAATCTGTTAGATGAGAAAAACATCGTATTTTTACATTTATTTTCAATAATATCACCGATTTTAACGTTTCCATCTTCATCCTTTTGATTAAGATTATAAACCGCACTCCAAGAGCCTAAATCATCCCATTTTGAATGCATTTCAACCATGGCAAGATTATCTGCTTTTTCTAAAATAGCATAATCAATTGAAATCGAAGGAAAAGTATCAAAAGTCATATAAGGAATATCATCTTGTTTTTTAAAATCAAACTTTTGAACTGTTTCATATATCTCATTGGCATATTTTTTAAGAGTTTCCATAAATATTTCAGCCCTGAAAACTAAAATGCCCGTATTCCAATAACAAGAAGGGTCTTTAAAATATTCTTGAGCTAAATTTTCGTCGGGTTTTTCCTTAAAATTTTCAACCTTATAGCCCTCTTGAAGCTTTTCATTGATTTTAATATATCCAAATCCAACTGCAGCACTTTGAGGTTTAACGCCAAGAGTCACAATATAGCCTTGTTTTGCTAAAATTTCGGCTTCTTGAATTGTTTGTCTGAATTTTATATCATCTTTTATTAAATTATCAGATGGAGCAACTACAATAATGTCATCACCCTGACAATCAAGAACATATTTAACTGCAATTGCAATTGCAGGAGCTGTATTTTTAAAAGTCGGCTCGCCTAGAACCCTGACATTTTTATTATATGCACTTAACTGCACCCTAACATCACTAATATGCTTCGTATTTGTAATGGCAAGAATATTTTCTATTCCCATCATGCCCATCAAACGCTCATAAGTTCTTTCTAAGAGGCTTTTTTGAGAATTTAATTTCAAAAGCTGTTTTGGATAAAGTTCACGAGACAAAGGCCAAAGTCTTGAACCTGAACCGCCTGCTAAAATAATTCCATGCATAAAATAACCCCTTATTAATAATATATATAATTATACAATATTTTTAAGCATGAAAGCAAACTAGTTTTTAGCAGTTAAATATTCTTCCAAGGAATTTTGCCAATCCGGAAGCTTATATGAACTATCTAAAACACAATATCTAGGGCGTTTTGCCGGACGAGGAAAATCACTTTTATCTATAACATTTACTTCTACGTTTCTTTTTTTAATTTCAAAAATTTTCTTAGTAAAATCTGCCCAAGATGCACTTCCTGATGAACTTATGTGGTATATACCGTAGGGTTTATTTTCCTTTATAATTTCAACTATTTTTTTAGATATTTCATCACAACTTGTAGGACATCCCACTTGATCATCCACAACGGATATTTCTTTTCTGAAATTAGAAAAAGTTAACATAGCATCCACGTAACCACCCGCACCATACAGCCAAGAAGTTCTTAAAATGTAAAACTTTTTTGTGGCTTTCATGATTTCTCTTTCGCCTGCCAGCTTTGATTTTCCATATACATTAATGGGGTTTGTTGCATCAGTTGTTTTATATGGAGTTGTGGAATTGCCGTCAAAAACATTATCCGTGCTGACATAAAGAATAGGAATATTGTGTTTTTTTGCAATATTGGCTATATTTCTTGTACCCAACTGGTTAACGTCGTAAGCCATTTTTGGATTATCTTCCGCTTGGTCGATATTTGTATAACCCGCAAGATGAATAATGAAATCAAGAGAAATTTTATTCATGATTTCATTTACCATTTTGGTATTTGTAACATCAAAAATTTTAGAATTACAAGCCCAATACTGCCAACCTTCTTTATCCAACATAGGACATAACGATTTACCCAAAAGACCTGTTGAACCTGTAACCAATAATCTCATATCGTATCCTTTATTAATGAGAAAAATAATACCACTTAGGCTTTTTATATCATTTAATTATGATAAAATCAATATTATGAAGAAATTTGCTTATTTAATCTTAATATTTATTGTAATATTTACATTTATTATTTTAGTCTTTAAAAAAGACTATGGCTATGACTTAACTCCAAGCTTAAATGAAGAACCCTTAAAAACACCTTATGAAAAAGTTGCAGGATATAAAAACGTTACAATAAACAACATTGATTACCTTCAAACTCTTCTTCCTATAGGAAAATTCAAAGGAAGCTTTACAACAAGCATTTTGGGAGAACCTAAGACCTTTAACCCATATAACGCCAATGATGCAACAAGCGCTGAATTATCAGAAATTATGTATGACGGCCTAACTCAAACAAATCCGACTAATGGAAGTGTAATTCCAAAATTGGCAAAAAGTTTTGAAGTGTTGCCGGATAAAAAAACATATATCATTCACTTAAGAAAAGGAATTAAATGGTCAGACGGAGTTAAAATTACTGCTGATGACGTATATTTTACATATAACACGATAATCTTCGGCGGTTTTGGAGATGGCTCAGCTAAAGATGTTATGACTATTGACGGTCAAATGCCAAAAATCGAAAAAATAGATGACTATACGGTAAAATTTACAACCCCCAAACCATTTGCACCGTTTTTAAGAAATTTGTCAACTCCAATTGTACCAAAACATATTTTCGAAAAAGCAACAAATAAAGGCAGGGAATATTTTTTAACTTATCAGGGAATAGACACAAAACCAAGCAGCCTTGTTGTATCAGGCCCGTTTAAGCTAGTTGAATATTTGCCTTCTCAAAGGGTTGTTTATCAAAGAAATCCAAACTACTATTTAATCAATACAAAAAATGAAAAACTTCCATATTTAGATAAACTGGTAATGCTGATAGTGGGCGACATGAACAATCAAACACTAAAGTTTGAATCAGGTGCAATTGATATGCTTACAATAAACGCTTCATTATTAGACAGATATAGAGAATTAAGAAAGCACAACAACTTTGAATTATATAACCTTGGCCCAAGCACAAACACAACTTTTATAGTCTTTAATTTAAACAACAGAAAAAATAAAGACGGAAAATATTACGTTAACCCGATTAAACAAAAATGGTTTCAGGATAAAAACTTTAGAAGTGCAATAGATTGGGCAATAGATAGAGATGATTTAATTTTAAATATTTTTTCAGGACTTGCACAGCCTTTATACACTGCCGAACCGGTTAACAGTCTATTTATAAATCAAAAAATAGCAAAAGGACACGCAAAAAACCTTGACTATGCTAAAAAATTGCTCAAAAAAAGCGGTTTTTATTATAAAAATAACCAGCTCTACGATAAATATAATAACAAGGTTGAGTTTGAGCTTTTAACGAATGCAGGAAACACTCAAAGAGAAGCTACAGGTGTTTCAATTAAACAAGACCTCGAAAGACTTGGCATTAAAGTGAATTTTAAAGCAATCGAGTTTAACAGTTTGATTAACAAAACTCTTAATTCGCTTGATTATGACTGCATAATTATAGCCCTGACTTCAAATATATTAGAGCCAAACGCAGGCTATAACGTATGGACAAGCAAAGGAGCTTTGCATTTATTTAATAAAAGAACACAAAATGACCTAAAAAACAGTGATAAGCCCTATCCTTTTGAATTAAAATTAGATGAAATATTTAAAAAAGGTGCGCTTGAATTAAATTTCGAAAAAAGAAAAGAAATTTACAATGAATATCAAGAAATAATAGCAAATGAAAACCCAATGGTATATTTATATGCACCCTTAAACATTAACGCAATAAGAAATAAGGTTAAAAATATCTACCCTACAGAATTTGGCGGTTTAATATACAACATAGCTTCAATCTACATTGATGATTAAGAATTATTAAGGGCTAATTTTCAAATTTTATATTTTATGTATAATTTTTGTATGAAAAAATTAGCTTTAATATATTTACTATTATCTATGATTTTATCATACGCAGCACCTGTGTATGCGCTTGAAAACAAAGAGCAACAAACTCAAGCAACCGAAGTTACTCAAAATGAAATAGATGCAAAAATCAAAAAAGAAATAAAAGATTCAATTATAGAAATTTATGGCAAAGAAAATGCTGATATAATCTATGATAATGTCATCAAAATGGCAAAAAAAGCCGTTCAATCAAGACCCCAAGAATTAATAGAACAAGATTTAAAAAGAGATTCCGATTGGTATAAAAACGAGATAATATATATGTTCTACGTTGACCAATTCGGAGTAGTACAAAAAGATAAAGAAAACACCTTTAAAGACACAAGCAAAATGCTTGACTACCTTGAAGATTTAGGGGTAACAACTTTATATATGCTTCCTTTTGCAGATAGTCCGATGAAGGACATGGGCTTTGACGTTAAAAACCCTAAAACCGTAAGAAGAGACTTGGGAGGCATGGCAGAGTTCAAAGATTTTGTTAAAGAAGCCAAAAAACGCGGTTTTAAAATTAAAGCCGATTTAGTATTAAATCATTTTTCAGACACCCATGAATGGTTTAAAAAACTGCAAGAAGGCGATTTAACCTATCTTGATTATTTTATTTGGCGAGAAGACATGCCGGAATATAAAAAATATCAAGATGAAAAATTAGGAACAGTTATAGAATATAAAGAAGATAACGGACTAATTTCAAAAAGAAGACTAATTTTCCCCGATAACACCGAAAACAACTGGAGAAAAATAACAGTAAACAATAAAGACTATTACATATATCACACTTTTTATCCTTTTCAATTAGACATCAATTGGCAAAACCCCAATGTTTTATATTACGTACTGGATATAATTTCAAATTGGGCAAATTTAGGTATAGATATATTCAGAATGGACGCAATTCCTTATCTATCAAAAGAACCCGGAACAAACGCCGAAAACTTGCCCAAAACCCATGCTATAATAAGACTTTTAAGTAACTACATCCAGTTGAGCGCGCCTTCAAGCGTTATTCAAGTTGAAGCTTGTCAAGTGCCGAAAGAAATTCTGCCGTATTTCGGAAAGGAAAGATCAGTAGAATTAAATATTAAAAATGAGAAAAAACAACTAAAAAGAACCTCAGAAGCTCAAATAGCATATCATTTCCCATACATGCCAGCCATTTGGGCAAGCTTAATAACAGAGGATAAAAAATATTTCACAGAGGCCTACAAAAACACTCCTGCGATACCGCAAACAGCAGCTTGGGGCGTATTTTTGAGAGTTCATGACGAATTAACACTTGAAATGGTTAGTCCTGAAGTTCGAGAAATTGTTTTTGATGATTTGGTTACAAAAGGAGCAAGTTTTAGAAAAGGCTTTGGCGTATCAGGAAGATTAGCAAACTTTTTGGATAAAGACCCCGATAGAATACAGGAAGCTTTTTCAATTTTGCTTTCCTTGCCGGGAATTCCGATAATATATTACGGAGATGAAGTAGGAGTTGCAAACAACTTTGAAAACGCTAAAAAAATAGCTCAAAAAAGAGCACAAGGAGAAAAAGGAAATAAAAAGTTCCTATTATCTGCTTTTGATTCAAGAGATATACACAGAGGCAACGTTCCTCAAAAGTTATTTTACGGCTCTACTAAAGGATATTACGAATTCAATTCAAGGGTATACAAAAAAGTTAAAAATCTGATTGCCTTAAGAAAAAGCCTGCCTGTAATGGTTAATGGCGATTTTGACATTTTAAAAACAAAATTAAAAAACAATTTTGCTTATATCAGAAAAAACAAAGATAAACAAATCCTTGTAATACATAATTTGTCAAAAGATAAAACAGTAGCACAAATCAGCTTGCCTACCGATATAATTCTAAAAAACGGCGGAAGCATTAAATCACTTAAAAATCTTATTAATGGAGATAACATAAAAGTAAACATTTCTCTTCAAAACAAAACAATGCATCTGAGAATGGCTCCATATCAAACTCTATGGCTTGAATTATAGCCCCTGCAAATATAAGGATTACAAAATGTCTGACTTTTCAAGACTTGAAATGATGTTTGGCAAAGAAAACATTGAAAAACTGAAATCAAAAAAAGTTATTGTTTTTGGCATAGGAGGAGTCGGAGGTTATGTTGTTGAAGCGCTGACAAGAAGCGCAATAGGCAATATTGATGTTGTCGATAATGATATTATTTCACCCTCAAATATCAACAGGCAAATAATTGCCCTAAATTCAACACTTAAAAAATACAAAACAGATGTTATAAAACAAAGAATGCTTGACATTAATCCTGAAATAAAGGTTGAAACATATAAATTATTCTTTTTACCTGAAACTAAAGATAAAATAGATTTTTCAAAATACGACTATATAATTGACGCCATAGACACAATTAAGGCTAAAATCTGTCTGGCTCAATGTGCTCAAGAATACAATATCCCAATTATTTCATCTATGGGTACTGGCAACAAAATAAATCCGACCATGTTTGAAATAGCCGATATATATGAAACTTCAGTCTGCCCGCTTGCAAGGGTTATGCGCCAAGAACTTAAAAAAAGAAATATAAAAAAACTAAAAGTTGTATATTCCAAAGAAAATCCCGTTAAAATCAACAAAACTCAAGAAAAAAACATCCCATCTTCAAATTCTTTTGTTCCGGGTATTTGTGGTTTAATAATAGCAGGTGAAGTAATTAAAGATTTAATTAAAGCATAAACGAGGTTAAAATGGAAAACAAAACAGAAAAAGAAAAAATGCTAAATGGTGAATTATATGACGCAGCTTTAGATGAAAGTTTATTTAACGATAGAATTAAATGCAAAATGCTATGCCAAAAATACAATAATCTATTGGTTGAAAATATAGATGAAAGAAAAAAGCTATTAAAAGAAATATTGGCAAAAACAGGTCAAAATTTTCACATTGAACAAACTTTTTATTGTGATTACGGATATAATATTTCAATAGGTGAAAATTTTTATTCTAACCACAACCTTGTTATTTTGGATTGTGCTAAGGTTGAGTTTGGCGATAATGTTTTTGTAGGTCCAAACTGCGGATTTTATACTGCAGAACACCCTCTTGACGCTAAAAGAAGAATTAAAGGATTAGAATATGCTAAACCGATTAAAGTCGGCAATAATGTTTGGTTTGGAGGAAATGTTGTTGTTTTGGCGGGTGTTACAATAGGAGAAAACTCGGTTATAGGAGCAGGAAGCGTTGTAACTAAAGACATACCCTCAAATACAGTCGCTGTAGGAAACCCTTGTAAAGCGATTAAAACTATAGAAAACAACTAAAATTCACCCTTGCAGGTTGTTTTACAAAAAACACATCTGTTTTCACCATCAAGATTTATCTTTAAAGCCTGATAGCCGTTTCTCTCGATTATCGGGCTTTTACAATTTTTACAGTATGTTGTTGAAGTATTTTTATCTATAATATTACCGCAATAAACATAATTAAGCCCCTCATCAAGAGCTATTTGTCTTGCTTTAAAAAGAGTTGATACTTTTGTTTTGTCCTTATTAAATTTATAAGAAGGATGATATGCGCTAAAATGTAATATTGTATCATCGCCTAAATTATCAATTAACCATCTGGATTGTTTTTTAAGCATTTTATCACTGTCGTTTTCTCCCTCAATTAATAAAGTTGTAATTTCAAGGTGAATGTTTGTATTTTCTTTTATATAAATTAAAGTATCTAATACCGGTTTTAGACTTGCAAGGCAATTTTTTTGATAAAATTCGTTGCTAAAGCCTTTTAAGTCTATGTTGGCCGCATCAATATATGAAAAAAGCTCTTTTCGCGGCTTGGGGTTAATAAATCCTGCCGAAACAAGCACGGTTTTTATGTTTTTCTTATGAGCACAAATTGCCGTATCTATTGCATATTCATAAAAAACCACAGGATCATTGTATGTAAATGCTATACTTTTACATTGATACTTTTTGGCAATGGCAGCTATTATTTCAGGAGAATAAGATTTTTCTTCAATTAAAATATTTGAATCCTTTTTAGTTAAATGCCAATTTTGACAAAATAAACATCCCATATTACATCCCAAGGTTCCAAAGGATAAAACTTTAGAATTCGGATAAAAATGATACAAAGGCTTTTTTTCAATAGGGTCAATTGCTAATCCGGTTGTTTTACCATATCTTGTTGAAACAATTTCATTGTTAACATTTTTTCTTGCAAAACAAAATCCTTCTTGATTAACTTTTAATTTGCAAAACCTCGGACAAATTTCACACTGTAGTGTTTCATTATCTATCTTTTTTTGATATTTCATAAAATATATTATAATATTTTTTAAGATTATTTTAAATATAGATTGGAATGATAATGTCAAATTCAAAAAAACCAAACGTGGAAGGAATTTTTTATCCTAAAAATCTTGAAGAATTAAATAATATGTTTAATAATTTTAAAAAACATATTACAACACCAAAGGAATATTCAAGAGCAATAATTGTTCCTCATGCAGGATATATTTATTCGGGGAATTTAGCCTATAACGGAATAAATTTTCTAAATCCTGATATTGAAAATATATTTATAATTGCACCCGCTCACAAATATTATCTAAATGAATGTGCTATATCAAATTATGACGATTTTATATTATTAAACGGCACAATCAAACAAAACAAAGAAATACAAAAAGAATTAAATGAAAAATTTGAAATAAAAATCAACAACGACGCTTTTAACTATGAACACGCTATTGAAGTTCAATTACCCATTTTAAACTCAATAAAACAAAACAAGAATTTTAAAATAATCCCGATTTTATCAGGTATAGATGACAAAGAAAAAATCAAAAAAATAATAAAATATTACTGGAAAGATAAGAAGAACGGTTTTATTATTTCATCCGATTTAAGCCACTTTCATAAACCTGATGACACAAGAAAAATTGACCTTAATACAGCCAATTTAATTGAAAACAATAACACAAATAATTTTAATCCTCAAAGAGCTTGCGGCAGTGTTGGAATTTGTGCTTTAGCCGATTTTGCAAAAGACAATAATTTTTCTTTAATTAGAGTAGCTATGCTAAATTCTTCTGACATAACTCACGACAACAACAGCGCCGTTGGTTACGGGTCTTGGTTTTTAATTGAGGAAGAAAAAAATAAATATATTAAAAAACACTATAGCGATTTTATTCTTGAAACTTGCAAAAAATCAATTGAACTAAAGGGAAACTATTTCCCTAACGAAATAGATAATATATTTAATCAATGGGGTGCAACATTTGTAACTTTACAAGAAAATGGCTTTTTAAGAGGCTGTATAGGTTCAATTATTGCTTATGAACCTTTGATTGATAATTTAGTTAAAAATGCCTATAATAGCGCCTTTAAAGACCCTCGTTTTATGCCTTTAAGCGATGATGAAATAAACAAAATCAATATTGAGGTTTCATTGTTATCCTCACCGCAAAAAATGAATTTTGCCAATGAAGATGATTTATTAAATCAAATTGTTCCTTTTATCGACGGATTAATAATCAAAGATAAAAACTATCAGGCAGTTTATTTGCCATCCGTTTGGGAACAACTACCTGACAAAAAATTATTCCTTAATTCCCTAAAGAAAAAAGCGGGTTTAAGCGAAAATCATTTTTCAAAAACTTTTGAAGCATACAGATTTTACGCTGAAAAAATTAAATAAAAACGTAAATAAAACAAAAACCCTGAAATTAATTTCAGGGTTCTTAATTAATTTTAAATTTTATTCAGAAATTCCGTATTTATTTAAAACTTCTTGGTATTTATTTTCAACTCTGAGGTCAAGCTCTTCTTTTGTGATTTTACCATCTTTATCTGCATCCAAAACTGAGTTTGCTCTATAATATGATGATGTTGAACTGTCAGATGATGAACACAAAACATCTCTATCTAAATAAGCAGGTAAGAAACACAATGTATATAAATCGCCGCCTGTTAATTCTTCACCTGAACCGCCCGTCCAGTTTGAAAAATATTGTTCAACATAATCCAGTTGCTCAATTGCGCTCATATTAAGCAGTTCAGATGTTGTTGTTCCAAGTGAACGTGCTGTTGAAGGCATAAACTGAATTAAACCTGTAGCACCACCGTTATTATTATATGCACTGGGATTAATTCCTGATTCACTTTGCATCATACCTATTAAATCAGCCGGATTACAGTTTATATTTTTTGCAACTTGTTCAAGCTTTGCACAAAATCCGTCACCCAATTTTGCATCCAGCTGCTCAACAAGTTCATCAGGCAAACTGCCGTCATAATATTCACTTTTTGTTTCTGTTTCTTGGGCTTGTTTTGTATTTATAAGTTTATTTACCTCATCTAATTCACTTAATGCACTTGATAAATCTTGCTGAGCTTGCGGTAATTTTTCTTTTAATTGCTCTAATTCATCTTCAACCGCATTAAATTCTTCAAGAGCTTTCATTGTAGGACTGTTTGGATTATCCTTGCAAGCTTCTTCAATTTCCTCTTCGATTTGGTCTTTTTCTTCTTGAAGAAGAGTAAGTTGTTCTTGTTTTGCCTCCAGTTGACCTTTTAATCCTTGTGAATCATCAGAGCCGTTCAACAATTTATCCAATCGTTCACACTCTTTTTCATCAGCCGGAATTGTTGTATTTTCAAGTTCATTTATTTGAGCTTGCAATTGTCTTTTGGTTTGTTCTATTGCAGCTTGTTCTTCGGGATCATCCAAAGAAATGCTTTCATAAGAAGCCAATGAACTTTTTAGAGCAGAAAGTGTTTTTGTATCTGCATCAAGCTTATTATTAGCAGTATTTAGAGAAATTTCCGTTTGCGATATTTGAGAATTTAGCGAACTTATCTCACTGTTTGTTTTCTCAATTTCACTAAGATTATTTGTTCTTTTTTCATTCAATTCTTCACTTATATTTTCATCATTTTTAACAGCGTTATCATAAGCTTCCTTTGCTTCAATATATTTGCCATTTTCTATTTCATCAATATCTGAAAGAATTGTATCAACATTTTCTTGTTTAACATCAACATTTGATTGTCTTTTTGATTGTTCTGTTTTTAATTGCTCTAAATTCATCTGATTAATATCGCTGGGAGAAGTATAAGAGGCAGTCTTTAAAGAATTACCTTTGTTTGAATAGCTCCTTCCTGTTGAAGTTAAATTTTGAGACGGATCTGAAGTTTGTCTTGCAGATACGTTTTCTCTAACCGGTTCGCTTTGTGCTGCTGTAGTTCCTTGAATATCTTGAACAGATACCGCATCATCAGGCAATTTAACATCATATTGATAAGTGCCGTCTTTCATTTCTTTTAAAGCTGCTTGCAAATCTTCTGTAGTTAATTCTTCTTTATCACCTTGAACATAACTTTCAAACATTTCTTTTTCGATGTCGCCTATTTCACCATCACCATCAATGTCTAAATATTCCATAGCTTCTTCGCTATTATAAATAGATGTAAGTACATCATCGACAGGCATGGTTTCTTGTGTTTCAGTTTGTTCAGGAGCCTTAAAGGCATTTGTAATACCGTTTAGCATTGTTTCAAATATGCCTATACCTTTTTGTATGACCTCGCCAACTGATTCAACAAAACCCATAACACCATCAACAAAATTATTTGACTCAACTTCTGGTGCATTTGTATCAGCATTTACATTTTGAGTATTTTGCGAGCTTTGATTAACAAAATCAGAATTTTGCGCTTCAGCTAAATATTGACTGTTTTGTTCATCCAATTCACCTGACATCAGTTGTTGTTCAATATCTGTTATATTTTGATTAAATATTGAACTATCTGCATAGCCGTTATCAACGAGATATTGTTTAAAATCGCTGCTATACATAAAAATACTTGTGCCGGAATCGTATGAAGATATATTTGATGAAATATCATCTCCATATTTATCAATTAAATATTCCTTAAACCCTGCCTTAATTTGTGATAGATTGTCCATTTTTACACACCTTATTCCTATTCATGTTAATTAACGGCATTATTTTCCAAAAACTTTACGAATTGTTAAAAAAAGTTACATGAATTTTATAATAAATAAAATATAAACCCTCAAAAGAGGGTTTATAAAAAATATATTCAATTAAATTATATGCTATATAAACAAATTTGAATTAGAGCTGTTACTTTCTGCAATATACTTTGCAACTCCGGCTATTTCAACTCCATCAATCAATTCTTCTTTTTTTATTCCCATAACATCCATAGACATTTGACAAGCAATAAATTTAGTACCCTGTTTTTGAGCTTGCTCTATTAATTCATTTAAAGTTGAAATATTCTTGTTTTTCATTACAAACTTCATCATTAATGAACCTAAACCGCCCATATTCATTTTAGATAGAGTAAGTTTATTTGCACCTTTTGGCATCATAAAACCAAACATTTTATCTATGAATGATTTTTTAACATTTACATTTTCTTTTCTTAAAACATTCAAACCCCAGAAGGTAAAAAATAATGTTACATCTTTTCCGCTTGCCTTTGCACCGTTTGCAATTATAAAAGCAGCAAGCGCCTTATCAAGATCATTTGAAAAAACAACTATCGTTTGATTATTTTGTTTTTCAAGTTTATTTTCTGCATTCTTTCCTTTTTGAATTGTTGCAATTATTTTTTTATTCTCTTTATTTAAACTCAAAAGAGTATTATTTGTTGAACGACACCAAGCCTCAACATCAGAATAAAAGCCTTTATCGGTTGATGAGATTTCAAGAATTTCACCATTATTAATGTTAGAAATATTTTCAGCTAACTTCATAATCGGACCCGGACAAGACAATCCGCAAGCATCTACCTTTAAAACAGAACTTTCATTCACCAAATTAGCCGCAACCGGAACTTTTACTTTTTTAGATGTTTTATTTTCCTTATCTTTTTTAATTTCTTTATAAAGCTTTATTCCGCCCATCAAAGAATAAACATTGTTAAATCCGTTTTGAATTAAAATTCTTGAAGCAAGATAGCTTGTATAACCTGAATTACAGAAAAGAATAACTTTTCTATCTTTTGGAACTTCTTCTATTCTGTTTCTTAATTGAGCCAATGGTATATTATGAGCATTTTCTATTGTGCTTGTTTTATAACTTTCAGGAATTCTCACATCAATTAAATATGCATTTTCAATATCTTCATAATAAGCAGGTTTAACCAATCCTCTTAGAACATTATCAGCAATCATGCCTAAAATATTTACGCCGTCTTTAGCAGATGAATAAGGAGGCGCATAACAAAGCTCGCTATCCAATAAGTCTTGAACAGTGCCTTTATTTCTCATAATTGAAGAAATTACATCTACCCTTTTTTCAACACCTTCTTGACCAACTGCTTGTATACCCAATATTTCACCTTGGTTATTGAAAAGCAGTTTATATAATGTTTGAGTAGCGTTTGGATAATAGCCGGCATGGGAATTTGAAAAAGCAAAAATTTTCCAATACGGAATATTTTCGTTTTTTAATTGCTTTTCATTATATCCGCAAGCAGCCAATGTGTAATCAAAAACCTTTAAAACGGATGTGGCTTGCGATTTTTTATATGTTGAATTTATTTTACAAATGTTATCGGCTATAATTCTGCCTTGCCTGTTTGCAGGCCCGGCTAATGGGATTAAAACGTTCTTATCCGTTATAAAACTTTTTACTTCAATACTGTCTCCGCCGGCATAAATATTTTCATCAGAAGTTTGCAAATTATCATTTACCTTAATTCCGCGATCAACCTCAAGCCCTGCGCTTTTTGCTAATTTTATTTCAGGTTTTACACCTATAGCTAAAATTGCAATGTCATATGGAATTTTATTTCCTGAAGATAACTCTATTTCATTTTTATCAAATGATTTTACACCGTCAGAAAGAATTAAATCCACTCCGTTATCTCTTAATTCATTTTGCGCAAACGCGGACATTTCAAAGTCTACGGGAGATAAAATATTACTTGATAATTCAATTATTTTTGTATCAAGACCCAATTGCGCAAGATTTTCAGCCATTTCAACGCCAATAAATCCACCACCTATTACTACCGCGTTTTTAACATTGTTTTCTTTAATATAATTTTTAATTTTATCTGCATCATATAGTGTTCTCAAAATGAAAATATTTTCACCATCAACCCCGTTTAAAGGCGGCACAATAGGATTTGCGCCTTGTGCCAAAACAAGCTTATCGTAATAATATTTTTCATTTTTTAAAGTTAAGACATATTTTTCATCTCTGTTAATTTGAATAACTTCGCTATCCAATTTAACATCTATATTAAATTGTGTTTTAAATTTTTCCGCTGTTGAAACTAAAATTTTATCCCTATCATTAATTACATCAGAGCAATAATATGGCAAGCCGCAATTTGCAATTGAAATTTCATTAGTTCTTTCTAAAATCACTATTTCGCAATTTTCATCCAGTCTTCTTAGTCTTGCTGCGCAGCTTGCACCACATGCTCCACCGCCTATTATAACTACTTTCATAATTTACTTCCTTCATATATTCAAATATTAATATATTCATATTATCAAACTTTTTTCTTTTAGTCAAATGTATTTTTGCTCAATGACATAACTAAAAAGCATAATAAGGCATAATTTATTGGTATTTGCTATTTTAGAAAAATGATTGATAATAATAAAAAGGAGAAAAAATGAAACTTAAAGATTTTTTAGACTACATGGCAACAAAACCAAAGATAAACGGCAATTCAGAAGTATACAACATGTTCCATAAACTGGCACAAGACGCTCTTAAAATTACAACGGAACTCAACAATAAATACCATAGCGAAAAAGAAATTATAGATATTTTTTCAAAATTGACAGGTAAACAAATGCACTCAAGTTTTAAATTATTTCCGCCCTTTTACACGGAATGCGGTAAAAATATAACCATAGGAAAAAATGTTTTTATAAATGCCTGCTGTAAATTTCAAGACCAAGGAGGTATTTCGATAGATGACGGCTGTTTAATAGGCCACAATGTCACAATAGCAACCATAAATCACGATTTCAACCCAAAAAACAGAATTGCAATGGAAGTAAAACCGGTAAAAATAGGAAAAAATGTTTGGATAGGCTCAAACTCAACAATATTACCCGGAATTACAATTGAAGACGGAGCAATTATAGGTGCAGGGAGCGTAGTAACAAAAGATGTAGCAAAAAACACTATTGTAGCAGGCAACCCCGCCAAAATAAAAAAAGTAATAGAAATTACAGAGGATATAAAAGCATGAAAAAAAGAATTAATATACTAATTTTAGCAATAATGATTTTTTTAGGAGGTATTCAAATGGTAATTGCAAATGAGCAAAACAATTGGGATAAAGTGTTTAAAAAAAGCGATAAAGTTGAAGTAAAAAAAGTTAAATTCAAAAACAGATACGGAATAACTCTGGTTGGAGATTTATATACAGCAAAGAATATCAAAAACGAAAAATTACCCGCAATTGCAATTTCAGGTCCTTTTGGCGCCGTAAAAGAGCAAGCAAGCGGGCTATATGCGCAAACACTCGCCGAAAAAGGATTTATTACACTAGCATTTGATCCTTCCTTTACAGGAGAAAGCACCAATGAATTTAAAAACGTCGCTTCTGCGGATATAAATACAGAAGATTTTTCTGCAGCAGTTGACTTTTTGAGTAATCAAAAGAATGTAGATAAAGATAAAATAGGCATTTTGGGCATTTGCGGCTTTGGGGGATTTGCTGTTAATGCAGCTGCAATGGACACCAGAATTAAAGCTGTAGTTGCATCTACAATGTATGATATGACAAGAGTCAGCGCAAAAGGCTACAACGATACAACAGATGAAAATGCTCGTTATGAACTCAAAAAAATGTTAAACGAACAAAGAACCCTTGATTTTAAAAATAACACATACGCAAAAGCACAAGGATTACCCGAAAAATTAACAGGTAACGAACCTCAATTTGTAAAAGATTACTATGATTATTATAAAACCAAAAGAGGATTTCACCCCCGTTCAATAAATTCAAATGGCAATTGGAATCTTACGTCTACACTATCTTTAATTAATATGCCCATATTAGCTTATGCAAACGAAATAAAAAGCGCAGTTATGCTAATCCACGGTTCAAATGCACACAGCAGATATTTTAGCGAAGATGTATTTAAAAAACTAAAAGGAAATAATAAAGAACTCGTAATAGTTGATAACGCAAATCATACCGATTTATATGACAACTTAGATAAAATTCCGTTTAATAAAATTGTTGATTTCTATAACAAAAACCTTAATGTAATAAAATAAATGTAAATATTTGTAAAACTTTTTAAGCTTTTCCTAAAGTCCGCAATAAAATATGTCGTTACCAATAACAGCATATATTATTATTGAAAAGGGACAATGGGATATGGGAAATGATTTTCTTCAAAATTTAGACAAAACAGTATTAAACGAAGAGTGGATGCAAGGCATTTACAAACAACAAAGAACTGACCAACAAAAAGAACTTAAAAAAGTTTTCACTGTTATAAGCGGTAATGATGTTTCAGACAGTCAAAGAAAAGCTCTTGAAGCAAAACAAGTTACTTTGCAAGATAGAGTTGAAAAACTGGAAGCTAAAATGGCTGTTTTGGAAGAAGAACTTGCAAAAAATCA
>CALVET010000034.1 GCA_944326675.1 Candidatus Gastranaerophilales bacterium | reverse complement strand
ATAAAAAAGATGACGACTACGAATTCAGAGCACTCGACAATCATAGTGATAATTATAAAAAATGTGGCAAAAGAAAGATAATTATTGATGCCGGTGCAATAATTATAATGAAAAAATCAACAGGCGAATTAATAACTAATTTTGAATAAGGTAGCAATATGAATAATCAACAAAAAATAAAATTTGAAATAAAACCTCTTGATATTAATCTTGCAAAAATTGAAATGCAATTAATTGATGAATTGAAAAATATAGATGAAAACAAAAACATAAAAATCACTAAAAACTACAAAAATCCGGATATTTCTCTTGATTTAGATGAAATTATTGTAAAGTGCGAACATATAAAAAACATAATTCTAAGCGCTGAATTTAAATTTAAAAGTTCAAATTCAAAAAATATTCTTCTTTTTGATGGAAGCAAAAAAAATTTTTTAGAATATTTATATAAGAAAAACTTTTTTATAACTTGTAAAAAAGAAGCTCTTAGACTAAATGAAGATTAACAATGTAGTATTTTATAATTCATTAATTAATTTTGGCACCAAAAATAAAAAAACTAAAAAGCGCCAAAATTCGACTGCAAGAAATAATCAACCTCAACTTGTATCAGCGCAAGTTAGCCAAAGAAATTTAACTCCGGAAGAAAAAGCTATCTTATTTGCAGGGGAAATAGATTGTAATGAAATCTATATGGATTTATTTGACGGATGGATAAGTAAGAAAAATCTCGCTAAAAACTGTACTCTTTTAGCACTAAAAACTTATCAAAATTAATTTTGGTCAATTTTTCTTTTATAAAATACTTTAATTATATATAAAGAAAAGTTTAAATATATGGACATAAAAAGTATAGAATCACATAATTTATCGACTAATTTTACTGCTAAAAGTGAAAAGACAAAAAAGCGTCAAAATTCGAATGCGAACGAAAATAAAACCGAATTAATGTCAAAATCCTACGCACAAGCAGTAAAAAATTCAGCTAAAATTAATCACTCAAATGTTAATTTTAAAGGTGGCAGAAAAGAAGCGCCGGTTGAGCCAAACGAAGAAACTTATGCTATGATTGGCGAACTTATAAAATTAAAAACACAAAGCGGCGAACCTCTATTAGAAAAAAATGCTATTAATGCGATACTAAAACAAGAAACAAGTGAAATTAGAGAAATTATAAATCTATTAAAAAACGCGCAAATCAAACAACCTGTTTCAAATGTGGAATATAAAAAATTACAAAACAGCACAGATACAGAACTTAAATTAATCAGCAACTTTACAAACGAAGAAACAAAAACAGAAATTCGAATAATCCAAATAATAAAAAGTGACGGAACATCTACAACAGAAAGAACTGAAAAACATTCCGACGATACAAGTATAAGTTGGTATATAGGGGATGATAATTTTTTTGAAAGCTCAAGTTATGACGATGAAAAAAGAAAACCGAAATCTCTGATAGAAGTAATATATGATAAAACATCCAAAGAACCGATTGCCATTCTTCATACAAAAGCGTCTGAAATACTTGAAGGTGTATGGGACAAGACATTATACCAATTATCAGATTATGATGAAAATTATGATGTCTTAAAAGCAATTAAAGATGGAACAATAGAAGGTGGTATAATACTATCAAAGGCTGTAAAAAATCCTGATGGTACAATAACATACAGCGAAAATTTAGATACAAACGGAACAAAAATTCAAAGAAAATATACAAAAGGAATAAATGGAATTGATTACAGTTATTCTTATCAAATAACAGATGAAGAAGGAAGAAAAATCTTAGATACACAAATTTCATTTATTAAAGATAGTGAAAATCAAACAACAACAATAATTAACGGCAAAAAATATATTGCAAGGTTTGATGATACAGATAAAACAATTACAATTACAAGCAATGATAAAACAGAAGTAATTGATTTTAACACAATATCAAAAGACTTAACACTTTGGGAAACAGCAAAAAACATGGCTGCCAACCTTATTGAAACATTAAAATCTGCAATATGGATTGAAAAAGACAACAAAGACACAAACTCAAATATGTTTCCAATACCAAAAGTTGAAAAAATTTCAGAAAATGAAGTTGAATATATAAGCGCAACAGATGATGTTATGCAAATGTATAATGAAGACTGTCAAGAATTTATTATATTTTCTAAACAAGGAATGTATAAAATTAAATACAATAAAGAAGATAACACGCTTGAATATTTAGATGAAACAATTGAATTAAACGATATTACATTAGATGAAATAAAATCAGCACCTTTAGATTTTATTTTAAAATACAAAAGTAAATTAAAATTAACAGATTTAAAATCATTTATTTCAGGTGAAAAAACCGGAGTAATAAAAACAATAGCAACAACAACCACGGTAGCACACGAATTAGGTCATATATTAGATTTTAATTTCAAAAAACAATTATCAGATGATAAAGATTTAATTAAAATATATAAATCAGAAATTGAAGATTTTAATTCAAAATACACAGCAGAAGCAGGAAAAGAATATATAAGATATTTCTCTCAAACAGGAGGAAGTGCCGGAAGCGGGTTATCCGAAATAATAGCTGAAACAAACACAATATTAACAACATGTACCCATGATGCTCCAAATCTTCAAGCAAGAGCGCAATTCTTAGTGCAAAATTTTCCAAAAACAATCGCATATATTGCAACCAAATTTGGATTAAACCAAGCAAACCAATAATTATTAACTTTTGTAAAATTTCTCATACAACGCTAAAGTTAAAAAACATAATTGTCGTTAATACACACATAAATGGTGTGTGTATGAGTAACGAATTAATCAGATTAAATTTTTTAAAAAAAGTAACATCTTCGAACCCTGTATCACAAACAAGTACAGGAGAAACTGTTGCTGCATCAAATGAATCTGAATCAGTATTTGAAAACAACCCTCAAACTACTTATGAAAATTATATAAATTCTGATGATTCTTGGGAAGAAATCCAAGCAAAAGAAGACAAAACTTTTGGTTTATGGAGCAATGGAAAATATTCATACACATCTGTATCAGGAGTTACAGTAACTTTAGAAGACACCCAAGATGTTCATATTTTAGAAAACAAAGAAACAGGGGAAGTTGTTGTTATTGGTGCAAAAGGAGCACAAATAAAAGGTGGAGATAGTGGGAGCAGTATAACAATATACGATTCTGAAATTGACTCCATAAAAACAGGAAAAAATGACGATGATATTAAAATATATAATTCAAAAATAGATAAACTTGATACAAAACAAGGTTCAGATTCTGTTTTAGTTGAAAATTCAGAAATTAATGATATTGATTTAGGAGACGGTGAAGATTTTATCTCAATATCTGATTCTGAAATTGAAGATATAAAAACAAATTCAGGATTTTTATGGGGTGTATTTGATGATAGTCAAGATAGTGTATATATAGAAAATACTAATGTTGATGAACTAGAAACAGGAAAAGGTGACAACAAAACAGTATTAAACAATTCAAATGTTAAA
>CALVET010000033.1 GCA_944326675.1 Candidatus Gastranaerophilales bacterium | reverse complement strand
TAACAGGGATAATAACTATTAACTCTAAATTTTTAATATTTATAATAGGATTTTATTCAAATGGTAAAATTACACACAGATTACACACAGTGAAAAGCTTAAATATTTAAGGGAAAAAACTAACACTAA
Organism: Candidatus Gastranaerophilales bacterium; assembly: GCA_944326675.1. Taxonomy (GTDB): domain Bacteria; phylum Cyanobacteriota; class Vampirovibrionia; order Gastranaerophilales; family Gastranaerophilaceae; genus RUG14156. The sequence continues at coordinate 11,042 of CALVET010000033.1, read as the reverse complement.
AAAACCAGTCATAGACTGGCTTTAAAAATTGGGCCCGGAGGGATTCGAACCCACGACCAAGGGATTATGAGTCCCCTGCGCTACCGCTGCGCCACAGGCCCTTATCTTGCACATATTTCGGCTAACCGCCTTTAAGTGCTTCGACTAATTTATTTTATCAATAAAACAGATAATTATCAAGTTTTTTATTTTATTTAATTGTTAAGAAATATTAACATTATACATAAAAAAAGTAAATTTTTAAACTCAAAAAAACTTTATTACAATGTAAGGTTAGTTTATATTTAATAGTGGAGTTTAGATTATGACAATGTTTAATTTAGGTGCAACAACTTTAAATACCGGTTCTTATTTCGGTAGCGGTTATTCTTCAGTAGGCGGATACAGTGCAACAGGGAACAGAGTTGCTTCAAGCATGAATTTACAACGTGTTTCTCGCGATATTGCTCAAGGCTACAATTCAGATTTAGAAGTTATAAATCTTTATTTACAACAAGGTGACACAAGTAAAGCATTAGCTTTATATGAATCATTAATGGACGATGTAAAAGAAAGTACAGATGGATACGGTTATCAATTATCCGATGGTCAAATTACTTCTATTCTAAACCAAGCTTATGCGAATGCTACAGGTCAATCTTTTACTGCAAGTGCTGTAGAAGGTGCGCATAGTCCGTTTGTTACCGGTTTATTAGAAGGTATTCCTATAATTGGTCTATTAAATAGAGGTTCTTCTGATGCTGAAACTTTATCTAAAGTTACCGGAACTGAAACTCGTTTTGTAGATAAAGTTGCCGAATATGCAGGAAGTGCAATCCCAGGTGCCGCAGTTGGTGCTGCAGTTGGTACTATGGTTCCAATTCCGGGTGTAGGTACTGTTTTAGGCGGAGTTATCGGCGGTGCAGTTGGTGTTGGACAAGCAATATTAAAAGATTTATTAGGATTTTAATAATTAATTCTAAACTGAAATATATTCTAATCTATATAAAAAGACCGTCAGGTTTGACGGTCTTTTTAATGTCTTATATTTTTTCTTCCAATAAGCTTGGTTCTGTCCTTAGGTTCATAAATTCTTCACTTTGAGGAATAACCATATCACCTGTTAGCAAGATATATATTGTTTTATTGTTTTTAATGTTAAATTCTGTCAATGGCGCCATTTGATGAGCACATTTAATTAAATAGTTTTTATTTGATGTTTTGTAGTTTGCAATATTGGTTAATTTTTTTGGTGTTTTTTGATCATCTTTTGCATAAACGATTTTTTCGTCTTTAGTAAATGGAACACCTGCCATATCGTATGTTTCGCCATTTGGTAGAGAATACTTATAGAAAACAAATCTTGATTTTTCGGGTTTGGATCTCCAAGCAGAATATCCTATTTTGTAAACTCTTGCATAAAATTCTGTTCCTTTTGGATACAGGAATGTACCTTCTTTTGTGTAAACATCATTTGGAGCTGTAAATGTATAACCGTGACCTACTAAATGTTTTCTTGTTTTAACTTCATCTAATGATGTTCCGATTAATATATTGCCTGCTTCAATAATTTTTTTCTTGTCATACAAGCTAACTTTGTTATTTGTTGCAAATGGCACTAAATCCAATGTATTATTTGCAATAAACACTGCTTCATCGAAATTATAAGCTGAGCTGTCGCTTCCTTCGTCGGGAAGATTATCATATAAATCTTTATATCCGTCTTTTACTTTATCTAAGTTAGCTGCAACTCTATCAAACAAAACAGCGGCTTCTGCTCTTGTTAAATTTCTGTTTGGTGTAAATTTATCTTCGTCGGGGTGATTTACATAGATGTTGTTTGCAACATTTTTTATATATGCCCTTCTTGCCCAAATAGGGATTTCTTCGTAATCAGAAAAATTTGTAATATCGCCTGCAACGTAATCACCGTTTGTGATGTTTGCAATCATACTCATTGCTTCATTGTGGTCAATTGCAGCGTTTGGTTTGAATGTTTTGTCGGGATATCCGAATGCCATTCTGATTTGTTCGGATAAAACAACACTTTTTTTGTCGGGTGTTTTGTTGTTTATATCTTTAAAGCTTGTAGCTTGAATGACGGGTTCATTTTCTCTTCTTACTACCCTTAAAAGGGCACTTACAAATTCACTTCTTGTCATAGTTCCTTCAGGAACAAATTTGTTGTTATCAATTACATAAATATAACCGTTTTGGATGGCGTTAATAATTTCTTGACTTGCCCAGTAACTATTTTTAACATCGATAATTTCAAGAGCATTAGCTGTGTTAAAGAAGAACAGCGCCAGTGTGACAATAAGTAAATTTTTAAATTTTTTCATTTAATACCTCTTATTCATACAAGATTAATTTTTTAAAGATATAACTTTAAATCAATTTTACAATAATATATGCCTAAAATCAATTTATTTTATCTAAAATCTCATTGTAATCAATATTTAAACACATCGAATTATCGCAATTACTCATCCTTTTATGCCACAAACATGGCCTGCAATTTACATTGTTTGTTATGACTTTAATATTTTCGTTTTCAGGTACAAGCTTTTTCTCGTTAGTAGGGCCAAATATTGCAAATATTTTTGCATTAACACATACTCCGACATGTAATGGTGCACTATCAACGCAAATAACATATTTTGAATTCTTCATTAAAAAAGCCATTTCCATGATGCTTTTTGTTTTATTGAAGTAATTTTTAAAATTCGGATGATTTTTTATTTTTTCATTTTTTAATATTTCTTCAATAAGTTCTTTGTCGTCGTTAGTTCCTAATAGAACTATTGTTTGGTTTTTATTTAATAATCCTTCGATTAATTCTCTCCAAAAGGGCAGTTTGGGGCATTTTAATATGTTTTTTGAAATTGACATTTTTGAAACACCTGGGTGAATACAGATATATTGATTTTTTTCTAAATTGTCTTTTAATTCAAAGTCGCCGATTATATTGATTTTTGGGTCTTTATATTCAACTTCAACTATTGGTTTAGCAAGGTCATGATACATTTTTGCTGCATATTGATTATCGTTTAATTCAACTTTTTTTGTCAGTAAATATCCGGTTTTTGAATTGTAGCCTATTCTTTCTTTTGCGCCGATTAAATATAATATAATTGCTACAAAAGGGCTTTTTCCGCTTGAAATTATGCAATCAAAATGTTTTTTTCTCGCTTTTAATATGAAGCTTAAGATATTTAAATATTTTTTAAAACCTTTTGCTTTAATATCTACACAGATTGTTTCATCAATTAAATTTGTCAAATTTACAATACTTTTAGAACGAGGTTCTAATGCAAGAGTTATTTTTGCATTTTTATATTGTTCTTTAACAGATTTGATTGTCGGCAGGAACAGAATTTCATCGCCAATTCCGCCGTAATTTATTAATAATATATTTTTGTAATCTTTCATACTATTTATTATCCTTTTAATTTTTTTTAAGTCAATGTATTGACTAGTTTTTTTGTTGTTGATATGATTTGAAAGCTGGGTTTGACCAGTAAAAATTTAATATTTTTCGGGATGTAGCGCAGCTTGGTAGCGCACCTCGCTTGGGACGAGGGGGTCGCAGGTTCAAATCCTGTCATCCCGATTTTTTGTTGTAAAAATCGGTCTTCCAGGTTGAACCTACGGTAAACTCGTCAACAAAGCGTATACTCGCAAAACTCGTTAACGCTTTGTATGACTCTGTATACTAATCCGTAAGGCTCATATATTCGCCAACGGCTTAGCAAAATCCTGTCATCCCGATTTTTTATTGAAAAAGTTTTTTGTTTAAATCTAGGCTTCATCTATTATATTTTTAATTTGCGCTAGAATATACTGTGCAACTTCGTGTTTTTTGCAGCTTACATCTATAATTTCATTGTTTTTTGTGTATATTCTTACGAAATTGCTTAAATTATTTATTTCTGCTTTAACATCTTCGATATTATCAAAGGCTATATTTATATAGCTGAATTTTGATAATGAATTTAAGCTTGCACAATAAACCAGTCTTGAACGAGTTTTATCTATTATAAATTTTGTATTTGGAGTTGTGTTTATTAATTTATCTGTCTTGTAATCAAAATCAACCGCTATTTTTCTTAGATTATAGCTGATAATAAATTCTTCAAATTCTTTTACAAAATCTTTATCCGTTGCAAAGAAATTAATTGTTTTTTCGCTGCCATACGGCATAAAAGATACTCTGTTGTCAAAGTAAAATACTTCTTCCGTTTTATCAAGTCTTATTGATTGCAATGTAGATGTGCCATCTGAGATATATACAATATCTTTTAAAATATCATAATATATTTTTTCATCAGAAATTATTGAAGTTTTTTCTTTAATTGATTCAAACACCGAGTTGAAAAGTTTATAGATGAAGTCTTTTTCATACATTAAAAGTTGCTGCATTTCGCCTAAAATCGGTGCTTCAAAGTAATTGTATTTGGTGTTAATTGTAAAATGTTCTTTTAGAAGATTTATTTTGAATATTTGTGGATTATCCATTGACTTAAAATATGCAAGAACATTGCCTTTTGGCGAGTATGCCCACACATAACTGCAGCTCCAATCGCTTGCGGTCGTTATTGTAAAGTTGTATTCCGGATATTTTTGCCTTATTTTTCTTGTGCACATTTCTTTTAAGACAAAATAGAAGAAATTTTTAATTTCCTTGTTGACCGTATTTATATGAAGAGTTTTGTGTAATCCGTTTTTAATGTAGTGAATGTTTAACAAACAGCTTTTTTGCTCAATTGATGTGATAAATGAAGTTGCAAATAATTCAAATTCATACATTGTGGGAATATCAGGGTTAAAATTTTTGATTATTGCAATCATGGTGGAATCATGATTTAGTGCAATTGTCATTTTTGAATTTACCGTTAGAATTTTTTTAGGATAAAAACCTTTTGAATCAAGAATATCTTGAATTCCTTCGATTGTTTTAATTTTTAAATCTTTTGTATACTTAGATATAAAAAAGATTAATCCGCCTGTTAATAAAATAACAATTATTGTAAGTATTATAGTTAAAATTATCATTTATTTTTATAGCTTTCTTCTAATGACCAACATTGTCTGGTTAAATAAAAAGTATCCATCTCGTTTATAAATTTATCAATATATTTTTTGCAGGTATTTTCTTTAATTAACAATTCTCCGTTTGAAAGAATGTCGTCTTTGATTGCCAAATCGTTTAAAAGTTTAATTTTTTCTACAATATCAATTTCATCTAAAGGATTAAAATAAAGCGCAGCTTTTTTAAGTTGTTCGTTATACCCCAAATGATTTGAAATTAATACAGGGCAATTAAAATACATTGCTTCTAGTGCTACAATGCTGTCTGGTCCTGCTAAACAGGGGTATACTGTTGCATAAGCATTTTTGTAAAGCGACATTAATTCTTCTTGTGCAATATAGTCTAGGAATAATATTTTATCTTCAAGTTTTAATTCTTTTACCTGCTGAATTAAATATTTTTTATTTCCTCTATCCATGCCGCAAAATACTACTTTTAAATTTATGTTTTGCTCTTGCATAACTTGCGTCGCAAGAATTAATCTTATATGGTTTTTGTGTGCCCAAAATTGGGCAGGATATAAGATATAGCTGTTTTTCTTAAGTGAATATTTATTTAGAGTTGTTTTATCTTCTTTTACATTTTTTATCCAATTGGGATAAGGAAGATTTACGGTTATAATATTTTCTTCAATCACGCGATAGAGTGTTTTAATGTCTTTTTTTGCCACATTATTGCAGGTTATTATTTTAGAAGCACCAACTAAAAATAAATTAAGTTTTTTCTCCATTTTTTCAACTATGCTGTTTGAGCTGTATTCGGGAAAATGCGGTAAAACCCTGTGTGCAACATCTCTTGTTAGTGCATAGTATGGTATTTCAATATGTTCATGAAGATAAGGAGCCAAGAAGAAAACAACATTTATGTTGTCATTTTTTAATTTGTGATTTAGTGAAACAAAAGGGGTCTTATAAAGTTTAATATCCGGAGGATAAAAAGAAAATTCGGGTTTTTTGTAGTATTTTAAAGATACAAATTTTGCATTTTGTTTGGGTTTAAAAATGTTCTTTTTCCCAAAATAATATATAACAAATTCATGCTCTGTTTTGTGATTGAGCAATTCATCTACAAAAGATAGTTCAAAGGTCAGTCCGCCTACTGATTTTGGCTTTTTTATGTCGCCTAAAAATATACCTATTTTCAAGTAATTCTCCCCATATTTTAAAAAAGACGGTATGAAAATATTTAATTAATAATCTCAACCGTCTTTAAATTTTTATTTAAAAGCTAAATGCTTTAAATTCCAACTAAGCTTTTGTGAATTTTCCTGCTCTGATACAAGATGTGCAAACAGACATTTTTTTAACTGTTCCGTTTGCAAGTCTAACTTTAACAGATTGCAAATTAGGAAGTTGTCTGTGAACATTTTGTTTATGAGAGAACGAAATCTTAGCTGCTTTAAGTGATTTTTTACCACAGATTTCGCAATATAATGACATTTCTACATCCTTTCATAAGTATTGTTATTTTAATAATATAAAATAAATAAAAAAAATCAAGACTTTTAATAAAAATTGTAACTTTAGTCTTGTTTATATTATTATTCTTTTATGAATATTTTAGTTGGTGTATCAGGCGGTGTTGATTCTGCTTGTGTATTAAATATTTTAAAAGCTCAAGGTCATAGCGTTGTCGGCGCTATGATGAAAATTTATGACGGAGAAATTAAAACAATAGCAAATTCCTGCTACGGTACGGATAAGAAAAAAGAAATTAACGATGCTATTGCTGTTTGTAATGCTGCCGATGTACCTTTTTATTTAGTTGATTTATCTAAGGAATTTAATGAAATTGTTTTTTCCGAATTTAAAAATTTATACCTAAACGGTTTAACCCCAAATCCTTGTGTAATGTGTAATAAGTTTATAAAATTCGGCTTGTTTCCAAAGGCTGCAAAAAAAATGGGTCTGAGGTTTGAAAAGTTTGCAACAGGACATTATGCAAGAAACGAGTTAAATCCAAACACTTTAAGATATGAATTGAAAAAAGGAATAAATCCTAAAAAAGATCAAACATATTTTTTATATAAATTGTCTCAAGACGAATTAAAAAACATTTTGTTCCCTTTAGGAGGATATGAAAAAGAGCAAGTAAGAAAATATGCTCTTGAAAATAATATTCCTGTTGCAAGAAAAAATGACAGTCAGGATTTTTATAAAGGAAATTATTCTGATTTATTTGATTGTGAGAAAATAGAAGGTAACATTACAGATAGAAAAGGCAATGTTTTAGGTCATCATAACGGAATTTGGAATTATACTATAGGGCAAAGAAAAGGCTTGAAAATTGCTTATAGCGAGCCTTTGTATGTTTTAGAAATTGATAAAGCAACAAATAGCGTAATTGTCGGAACAAAAGATGAAACCTATAATAAATTTCTCGTTGCAAATGACGTAAATTGGGTTGCACTCAATCAACCCAAAGAGCCTTTTGAAGCTACAGCTAAAATCCGTTCTGCTTCAAATCCTGTTGATGTTATTGTTTATCCTTATGATGATAAAATTAAAGTTGAATTTAAAAATGAAATTTCATCCATAGCGCCTGCTCAATCTGTTGTTTTATATCATGATGATGTGGTTTTGGCCGGAGGTTCAATTATTAAGGCATATTAGAAGTAATTGCCGCCATTTTTTGTTTTGCTTTATTAATAAAATCAATTGCATAGTTTGATGGCAGAGCAAACCCTATTCCTATATTTGAGCGGTTATTGTCAGGATTGTAAATTGATTGGTTTATTCCTATTATTTCTCCGTTTAAGTTAATCAGGGGTCCTCCTGAGCATCCTGGGTTTATTGCAGCGTCTGTTTGAATTTTATTTCTTTCATAATCAATTCTTGAGATAATTCCTGTTGTTAATGTATCTTTAAAACCAAAAGGGCAGCCTATTGTAAGTACTCTTTGACCTACTTTTATTTCATCAGAGTTGCCAAATTTTGCAAGAGTCAAATCTTCTTTGGTGTCTATTTTAATCAAGGCTAAATCGTTTTTGTTTTTTAAAATTGCTAAAATTTTTGCGCTGTATTTTTTACCGCTGTGGGTTGTAACTTGTATGTTTCTGGCATGTTCAATAACGTGAGAACTTGTAAGTATTATTCCGCTTTTTGAGATAATACAGCCTGTTCCTCCTGATGTGCCTTTATCAATATCAGCTTCAATTGAAACTATCGACGGGAGCGTTTTTTCGTAGACTTCAATGTAGCTTTTTTCCTCTTGAGTTGTTGGAGTGTATGCTAAAACACTTGCATTTTGGTTAAACATCATTAAAGAAAAAATAAAAAGGAAACTTAATTTTATAAATTTAAACATAATCTTTTCGTACCTTTTGGTAATTTATTATGAATTAATGGTATCATTGAATGTAAATTGCTTAATTGCACATAATGTCTAATTGTGATAAAATTCAACTGTAATAGAAAAGAGGAAAAACAAATGGGAATTGAAGTTTTTAAAAAACATTTAAGAGAAAAAAGAGCTGTTAAAATTATTGCCGGTATCGATAATTTTAATTTGGAAAATGTTGCAAAAGTTTGCCGTGCAGCTCAAGCAGGACATGCCAGCGCTGTTGACGTTGCTTGCAAAAAAGATGTTTATGAAACAGCTCGCAAAAATACAAAATTACCTGTTTTTGTTTCTTCAATTCATCCTTTTGAATTGCTTGAAGCAGTTAAATGGGGTGCTGATGCTATTGAAATTGGTAATTTTGATGCTTTATATAAAAAAGGACAAGAATTTAGCGCCGATGAGGTATATTCAATCGTTCTTGAAACTCTTGGCCTGATTAGCAAATATGATGTATTTACTTGCGTTACCGTTCCGGGAAATATCGATATTGCAGATCAAATTGAATTAGTAAAAAAATTAGAAATTCTTGGCGTAGATTTAATCCAAACTGAAGGTTTGAAAAAAGATACAAATTCAACAAATCCTTCAGCTCATTTAGTAAGCTACGCTCAAGCTACAATTGCAAATACAATTGAGTTATCTCAACACACTGTTTTACCTATAATGACTTCATCAGGTATCAGTGCAAAAACTGCTCCTTTGGCTTTTGCTTCAGGTGCTTGTGCTGTTGGTGTGGGTTCTGCCGTTAATAAATTGGACTCTGAAGTTGCAATGAGCGCTACTGTTATGGCTATTGTAAGCTCTGTTGCTCACAGAAATTCAATCAATCGTGAAATTGTTAGAACTTCAAGAGAATTAGCTCTTAACTAATAAAATCTATGTTTATTTAAAAACTAAGCCCTCAATTTGAGGGCTTAGTTTGTTTATATAGCTTCATTAACTGTAACAGGAATATCTTTAATATCTTCTAAGTTGATTGTTTTTGCTTGAGGCACAACCATTACCTGACCTTCTATATTATATTTTTCGTTTATTCTTTTCTTTTGTTCGGGGCTTGAAGTAATAAGACCTGTTTTGGTGTCTATGCAAGATAATAAATGTGCTCTTTCAAAGTCTTCCAAAGGAAAATCGCCTGAAGCAATTTGCATAGTTGTATGGTATAGCTGATTAAGTGTGCCGCAATCTGCCCAAGGTTCATCTGTCGGAACAGCTATCAGTTTTTGATTTTTTAAAATGTCTTTTGCTTTTTTAATTGTTTCATCATCAATAGGAGTTGAATTTGGACCGAAAACGGGAGCCAATTCCTCTCTTATTTTGTTGTAATCATTTTCTTGGGTAAGTGCTTTTATGATTGGAATATATTGCTTTGACCAATCTCTTGTTTCTTTTGATTTATCGGTTTTTGAGAAGAACGGTTCAACTAAATCCAATACTTCAAATACTTCATTTGATACTGCAAATTGGAATGTATTTGTTAAGCATTTTCCGTCTTTTTCGTATCCTTCAGGGATAGTGGGCGGTTTTTCAGCAAATTCAAGAATTTCGTTATTTGGACCTAATTTCATAATGCCAAAATTATTAATACAATCCTTGGCGGGTACTTCTTTTGCTATCATAACAACGGCAGCATTACCTTCAGACATTATTCTGTTTGCTTGAATAACAGCATTTGTCATTCTGCTCATAGCGTCATTAGGGAATAACATAACCGATTTTCTATTGGGCCTTGCCATTGTTTTTTGTAAGCCGACAGAGTATCCTCCGTTTCCTTTGTTGCCTGTTTTATTAAGGTAAAATTTAATATTTTTACCTATTTCAAGCGCATCCTTAGAGCAATCCAAAAGACCTGCATTGTGTAGTGTTATAAATGTAGTTTCCATTGGAGTTAATCCTGTTGCAGTTCTAAAAACGCCTTTTGTTGATTGAGTTCCGCCTTCTTTATCGTGGAAAATCGCACTTGATGATGCGTTTGTATATTCCGCACGCGAACCAAAGCCTCCTGCCAACATAACAAGCTGTGTATCTTTTGCGCTTGGCATGGCATGGAATTGGTCAAGCACGATTTCGCCATTTTGAACTTTTTCGACAAAGGTTTTGATTGAATCTTTGATTTCGTTTTCAAATCTTCCGTCTTCCATACCGATTACAATTTCGGTGCCTTCTCCAATTGAAGGCATTGGAGTTCTTTCCTTGACAGTTTGGGGGCTTGTTGTGAACGGCACAAAGACATTTTTTGCCTCTGTTGCTGATACATCCAGATTTCCTTGAGTACTATCTTTTTTTGTTATTTTACCTGCATTTGTTAAAAGAACATCATTTCCGTCTTCAACAACTGCCATTAAATTGCCTTTTGTATTCAGTACATAAGTTTGCTCTGATATTCCCTTGCCTTTGTAGTTTATGGGAGTTAATGAGATTGATACTTTTTGCTTTAAATCTTTGCTTTTATCAAAATTGCTGGCGTTTTTAGAAGGTTCTCTTACTGCCATTTCAAAAAGTAAAGTTTGTCTTTCGTTTTCATCATCTTTTTCTAAAAGCTTAACTTGTGTTCTTGCTTTAATGGGAACCTCTTTGCCGTCAATTTTTTTAGTGCCTGTTTGAATAGTTGTTTTTATTGCATCGTTTGGTT
>CALVET010000032.1 GCA_944326675.1 Candidatus Gastranaerophilales bacterium | reverse complement strand
GGAAAATTTCTTTTTGCAACTGAATTTGAAATATAAGAACTATATGTATTTCCTAAAAATCTTGAAATTTCTTTTTTTGATAAAATCGTGTTTTTACTGTTTATTTCACCGTTAAAAGGGATTTGTTCATTTGCAACTAAAACATCCTTATATACAAGAGTCTGAACATTTATATTAAAAACCCTGACAACATTATTGTTTCCGTCTTTAACAACTACCCTTTTATATGAATTAGGATTAAATGTTGAATCTTGACCTATTAATTCAATTTTTGGAATTGAATTATCTTTTGTTATTATATTTTCTTTTACAATACCTTGGATGTTTATTTTAATATCGGCATTATATGAAGATAAGGTCTTTTTTGCTTCGTTTAGAGCTTTTGTTTTTATTATTGAATTTAAATTGTCATAAGTTAAACAGTAGCAAAAAGCACCTTGTGTTGTTAAAACAAGAGTTAAAAATAATATTAAATTTCTAAACATCTTTTTCATACTTTTTTAACCTAAACTATTTGATTTGTTTGCTGCAATATGTTTGACCCTGCTGTAATTACCTTTGAATTTGATTCATAAGCACGTTCTGTTTTAATTAGTCCGATTAATTCTTCTACAGTTTGAACATTTGACCCTTCAATAAAACATTGTTCAATTGTTCCATAGCCTTCTTCACCTGCTGTTCCTTGTAGTGGAGTTCCTGAAGCTTGTGTTTCGCGATATAGATTGTGTCCTATCGCCAATAATCCTGAAGGATTTTGAAATTTAACAAGCTGGATTTGTCCTAATTGAGTTTGTTCGGAGTTTGTTCCTGTTGTGCAAGATACAATCCCCGCTTGAGAAACAGAGATATCTTTAGCGTTAACGGGAATTGTTATAGGCGGTTGCAGTTGATAACCGTCTGAAGTTACCAATGAACCGTTTGAGTCCATTTGCCAAGAGCCATCGCGAGTATAGGCAATTGAACCATCATCCAGAGTGATTTGAAAAAAGCCGTCGCCTGCAATTGCCATATCAAGCTGCCTATCTGTTGATTGAAGCGTTCCTGAAGTAAAAATTCTTGTTGTAGCAGAAGTTTTAACACCAAGACCAACCTCTAAACCAACCGGCTGATAAGTACCTTGACCCATTTGAGCACCCGGAGTTCTATGAACTTGCGATAATAAATCCTGAAATTCGGCTCTTACTTTTTTATATCCATAAGTAGACAAGTTTGCGATATTGTTTGAAATAACGTCTAAATTATTTTGTTGTGCAATCATCCCTGTTGCTGCTGTTGTAAGCGCTCTAAGCATTTTGTCCTCTTTCTATCGTGATATATTTCCTAAACTGATGGCTTGCGATACAGTATCGCTTTGAGTTTTTAAAATTTTACTCATAGATTCATATCCTCTTGATACATTTATTGAATTTAACATTTCTTGTATCGTATTTGCGTTTGACATTTCAATCATTCCCTGCTGAATATTATACGTTCCTTCAGCCATGGTAAATAAACCCGCATCCTGACCGTATATCGGAAGGAATTTTCCTTCGCCTATGGCAGACACTTTTGTCTTATCCATAAAATCACACACTTGAATTCTTTGAAGAGTTGCTCTATACATCGGGTTATTTATTTCGATTAAACCATTTTCCCCGATAATTAAATCTTTTTGAATATCAAGCCTGTTCATTTCTCTTAAATTATCAGCATCAGGATCTCTTGTAATTCTAATTCTTTTGTTTTGAACATCCATAACATAATCGCCTTCTTTATTTACAAGGTAATTATCAGATGTTATTGCAAAATTGCCTGTTCTTTGGTAATAATAATTTCTCTCATCATAAGGAGCGTCATCAGGAATATCGTTATAACGAACCTTAAAAAATCCGTTTCCTTGGAAAGCTAAATCAAGTTTATTTGCTGATTCTTGCAAACCGCCCTGTGAAAAATCAATGTAAGTTCTATCTGCCCTTGTTCCATTGCTTAATAAACCAACATTTTTATAGGAACTATTTACATCCTTGGCTTGAACTTGAGCTTTCATGATATCTTGAAAAGTTATGTTTGTTCTTTTAAAACCTGCTGTCGTAACGTTAGCAAGGTTATGAGCAGTTACATCTTCAAAATCGATTAAAGCTTGCATGCCTTTTGCAACTGTCCCAATTCCTCTTGTTATCATATTTTTGCCTCCTTAAGTTTTTCATAAGTTGACATTATTGCTTTAACATAGTTTTGAGTTTCTTTATAAGGCGGTATGCCGCCATATCTTTTAACAGCATTAGGACCTGCGTTGTAAGCTGCAAGAGCTAATTTTTCATCATTATTAAATCTATCCATCAAACCTTTAATATATTTAACTCCGCCTTCAATATTTTCCCAAGGATTATAAGCGTCAACTACCCCAAGGCTTTTTGCCGTTGAAGGCATCAACTGCATTAAACCCATTGCACCTTTTTTACTTGTAGCATTAGGATTAAAGCCTGATTCTTGTTTAATCATGGCTTTAATAAAATCACCATCTATATTATATTTTTGAGCGAAAGTCTCAACAATTTCATCAATATTTGCCTTTTGGCTCATTAAATCAACTTTTGACTTTAAATCAACACTTTCTTTTTTATTTGCTTCAATTTTTTTTGTATATTCATCTATTGGTCCAAGTTCAATTTCTTCAAAAGGCTTTTCTTGTTTTTTTGTATCTTCTTTAATTTTTCCATCTAGAACAGATTGAAAATTATTATTTTCAGCTTTAGCTATGTTACTGTCATTTACGGAATTAACCTGACCCATAACTCTTTCTAAAGCTTGAAAATTACTCTCAATTGCATTCAATCTTGCAAGCGTCAAATTAAGGCTGGAAGATATGCCTTGTGTCATCCTTACTAATTCTACCTCTTACCATTATCTAGTTTTTGCGAAGTATAAACCTTCACATCAATAATATAGACTAATTTCCCTTAAAAGCTCATCAATCAAAAGATGTAATTTAATAAAAAAACTAAACCCTAAGGTTTAGTTTTAGAAATATTTATAAATTTTATTTTTTAATATTTAACCAAAGAAACAACTTTGATATTATCGGGAAGTTTCTTTCTGCCCTCTAAGTCTTCAAGTTCAATTACAAAAGCAATTCCTATTGGTTCTGCCACTTGTGATACCAGTTTTATTGCAGCTTGCGCAGTTCCTCCCGTAGCTAATAAATCATCGACTACAAGAACTCTATCACCTTTTTTTAGTGCATCTTTATGCATTTCAATTTTATCTGTACCATATTCAAGCTCATATTCTTGAGAAATAACCTCACAAGGAAGTTTTTTTGGCTTTCTTATCGGAATAAAACCGCAATTTAATTTATAAGCTAAAGGCATGCCATAGATAAAACCTCTTGATTCAATCCCTGCTACATAATCAATTTTTTCATCTTTAAAAGCTTCATATATTTCATCAACCGTTAACTTAAGAGTTTGAGCGTCCTTAAGCGCAGTTGTAATATCTCTAAACATTATTCCTTCTTTTGGAAAATCAGGAACATTCCTTATCATGGATTTAATTTTTTCAATATTTGAGCTCATCTTAAATTCCCTTATTTTTTAACCATTAATTATTTTATCAAAAACACAAGAAAATAACTATTTTTATAGTAAAATTATTCTATGGACAATCTTTTAATTGATGAATTAAAACAAAAAATAAATACCTTATCAGATAGATTTAATGCTATAGAAAGGTGTCTTTGACGTAGATAAATTAAATATGCGTCAGAAAGAAATTGATGAAGAATTAAAAAAAGAAAATATCTGGTCTAACCAAGAATTATCTTCAAAACTTTTAAAAGAACAAAAAGATATAAAATCCAAGCTCGAAAATCTTTCCAAATGGAATTCATCTCTTGAAGATTCTAAAATCGCTCTTGAATTAGAAGATGAAAATTTAATTTTGGAATGTCAAAATAATCTTAATCTTTTAGAAAAAGAATTTGATAAATTCGACCTTGAAAACATGCTAAACGGCGAATATGATAAATCTGACGCTATTTTAACGGTTAACTCAGGAGCCGGCGGAACTGACGCTCAAGATTGGGCAGATATGCTTTTAAGAATGTATTTGAGATGGGCACAATTAAAAGAATATAAAACAGAACTTTTAGATAAATCAGATGGTGATGAAGCAGGAATTAAATCTGCCACAATTAAAATCTCAGGATTATATGCATACGGTTACATAAAAGCTGAAAAAGGAGTACACAGGCTTGTTAGAATTTCTCCTTTTAACGCTAACGGAAAAAGGCAAACAAGTTTTGCTTCTGTTGAAGTTTCTCCTGTCATTGAAGATTTTGAAAAAGAAATCAATATTCCGCCCCAAGATATAGAAGTTGACACCATGCGCTCAGGAGGCGCCGGCGGTCAAAATGTTAACAAGGTTGAAACAGCAGTCAGGATTAAGCATATTCCGACAGGTATTGTTGTAAAATGCCAGCAGCAGCGTTGTCAATTGCAAAACAAAGAAACAGCTATGCAAATGCTTGCTTCAAAATTGCTTTTAATTAAGCAGCAAGAGCACGAAAAAAAACTTGGACAATTAAAAGGTGAAGTCATGGACGCCAATTTTGGCTCTCAAATAAGAAGTTATGTTTTTCATCCTTATAAAATGGTTAAAGACCATAGAACAGGTTTTGAAACAGCAAATGTCGAAGCTGTAATGAATGGCGAAATAGATGGATTTATCGAAAGTTATTTAAGAAAAAAATAAGCTAAAATCCTCTTAATA
The DNA here is from genome assembly GCA_944326675.1 of Candidatus Gastranaerophilales bacterium. Taxonomy (GTDB): domain Bacteria; phylum Cyanobacteriota; class Vampirovibrionia; order Gastranaerophilales; family Gastranaerophilaceae; genus RUG14156. Next base: position 32,023 of record CALVET010000032.1, on the reverse strand, counting down.
ATCTTTTAGAATTTTTTTCAACCACAGCTAAAATATTTTTCCCGATATTATTCGAAATTTCATTTATAACTTCACTCACGACATCCGGAAGCTTTTCACACTGATTTTTTATAATCTTTTTTAAAAATGTAAAATTGATATTATTTTCTTCTGCCAATCTTTCAAAATATCTTAATAAAATTTTATCATGTTCATAGTATCCGCCTATTTTCATCGCCATTTTTTTAGTCATTTCAGGATAAACTTGAGAACATAAAATATCATAAGCGGGCGCCAAGATAATATTTTCGTTATCATAATGCAATATTGAAAAATTCTTGCCATGGGCATCATTATTTCCAATTAAATAATTAAAGACCATTAATTCTAAAAATTGATTTATAGCTTTAGCCGGAAAAGTTGTTTTTCTTAAAATTTCAAAACATCTGCTAAAATCAACCCCGCCCTCCGCTTGATATTTATAAGTGCTTATTATGTTTGAAGCTTGGCAAAAATCTTCTTGGTGAATTCTTTTTATTTTATTATCAATAATTTCTCTATCATATCTTTCAATTAAAAAATATTTTAAATTATTTACATGACCAATCTCAACATTGGGAACTTTTATCCCTAATTTTTGCGCTGATTTTATACAAATATATTCATTTTCAACAGTTTCATCCAATCCCAATATTATCGGTTTTAGAATATGAGTTGTAGGAGTATTATTTTTTGGTATTGCAATTTTGCCGTCAACAGCGATAACCGATGTTTTATCTTGCGCTCCCGCCAATGACAATCTTAAATCCTTATAAGAAGTATATAAAGGTTTTTTGGGTAATTCATTAATATATCTTTCTAATTCATCATCAGATAAAATTTTATAGTCTAATTCATAACTGTCTTTTAAATATTTTTCGGATAATCCATAATCATCACTATCAAAAAAAGAAACAGCACCCGCGCAGTCATAACCTATAGCTTTTAAAATTGAAAAATCATTCTTCGGGTTTATTCCATATTGTTTTCCTATTGCAATTCTAGTGTGTCCACTTTCAGGCAAAAGCCCGTTAAAAAAACCTCTGCAATCCTTATTCTCAAAAGGTTCATTTTGAACAGGCAAACTTAAAGATAAAATTCTATTTGCATTTTTGCAATACTGAAAAGTTATTCCGCCATTATTATCTTTATATAATTTGCCTATTAATTTATCATTTAAAAAAACGTCTAAAGAATTACTCAAAATTTACCTCGCTAGATATCTTAAAAGAAGATTGAATATCAATTTTAAGCCCCAAAGCAAGGCAAACATCAATTACTTTGCCAATTTGTGCTGTAGTTTTACCGTTTTCTATATCAACAAGAAACCTTATTCCAACATTAGCCGCAAGAGCCAAATCAGCCTGTGTTAATTTTTGACTTTTTCGAGCTTCTTTAATTATTATTCCTATTTTTTTTGTATCATCTACTATCATTTTTTTACCTATCGGTAAAAATTTACCTTATTTTTTAGAAAAAAGCAAGTATTTTTACCGAGCGGTAAAAAATAACTCAATACTAACTAAATAAATCCAAAATTTTACCGCTCGGGAAAAAATGCATTAAACTTTAATTTAATAAAAAAATAAAATTTCTATGATATAATAACCCTGTAATATAGATGGGGAATTAAAATGAAAAAGTTATTTTTGATTTTATCTATGATGATAATGGGTGCAACAATTGCATTTGCAAATGATAATAAAACAGAAGTTTTAAATACTTTTGACAAATACGTAAATGACGCGAATTCATATTCTGAAAATTTGGCAAATTATTATATTAATAATGCCAAAATTGTTCGTGTAGTAAACAGAAAACAAGGTGGACAAAAAATTGTTGTTATACCTTTTGACAGATACGTAAAAGAATTAAAACAACATGCTGCACTAGCAAAAACAGTAAAGTATAAAAACACTTATACAAACAAAAAAGTTGAAAAAATAAATAAAGACTATAAAGTTAGCGCAAAAAGAATTCCAAGAAATGATAAAACGGGGCTTGATTGTTACTTTATTTTCACAAAAACAAATTCAGGTTGGAAAATTAAAGAAGAAAGCATGACAACAAATGTTCAAACTTTCTTAAATGCAAAATAATTTAAACAAAAAAAGCGAGAGTTAAACTCTCGCTTTTAGTATAATTACGCAAATTATGCCATAATATCCAATTTTTGTCCGTTTCTTGATAAAGAACGAGAATCATTGCAGTTAATGTTTAATTTTTCCCCACGGAATGCAAAATTTGTATTATTTTTGTATGCCATTTGAGGATTAAGAGCAATAGGATTAGACATCATGGTCCTATTTGCGATTGCTTTAATAGGTTGTATCATAGTTACCTCCCTTTAAGCACACACTACACATACATTATACCACAAACTATAAACCCCCTCAACATAAAAAATTGCCATAAAATTACAAAATATTCCTTTTTATATTATAATTTTTCTATGAAAGAAAAAATTATAGCTGTAATAGGACGTCCCAACGTCGGAAAATCAACTCTTGTTAACAGAATTGCAGGAAAAAGACTCTCTATTGTTGATGATAAACCTAATATCACAAGAGATAGAATTTATATTAACGCCTCTTGGCAGGATAAAAATTTTGTTTTAATTGATACAGGCGGTATTGTTGAAGGCAACGAAGATGAATTTGTTAAAAATATTAACGCTCAAGTTGACCTTGCGATTGAAGAAGCGGATTTAATATTGTTTATCGTTGACGCAAAAACAGGCTTAAATCCTTATGATTATGATATTGCAAACAAATTAAGACAAACAAAAAAAGAAGTTTTATTGGTTGTAAATAAAGTTGATTCAAAAGCTCAAAAAGATTTAGCAAACGAATTTTGGGCACTAGGCTTTAATGATATGCATCTTTTATCTGCTCTCCATGGTGACGGCGGAGTGGGTGATTTATTGGATATCGTAACAAAAGATATAAAAAATGAAGAAACAGAAAAAAGAGAAGATGACAATGCAATAAAAATTGCTATAGTAGGAAAACCAAACGCGGGCAAAAGCTCAATTTTGAACAATCTTTTAAAAAAACAAAGAGCAATTGTAAGCAACGTTTCAGGTACAACAAGAGATTCAATAGATGAAGAAATAATTTTTGAAGATAAAGTATTCAGACTTGTTGATACGGCAGGCATAAGGAAAAAATCAAAAGTAGACTACGGCGTTGAAATGTTTGCGGTAGATAGAGCTATAAGAGCAATAAGAGAATGTGATGTTGCGCTTTTGGTTATTGATAGCGCTGAAGGTTTATCCGATCAAGATAAAAAAATCGCAAGTATTTGCGAAGAAGCAGGCTGCGGCTTAATTTTAGCTTTCAACAAATGGGATTTAATTAAAAATGTACAAACCCATAAATTTGAAGAAGAAATTGAAAAAGAAGCACCTTTCTTAAATTACGCCCAAAAAATCTATATTAGCGCTAAAACAGGTCAAAGACTGGATAACATCTTTAAAACCGCAATTGAAGTTCAAGAACAAAGAGAAAAAAGAATTTCAACAGGACTTTTAAATAAAGTTATAAATGAGGCATATAACCTAAATCCGCCTTCATCCATTAAAGGCAAAACTCTTAGAGTATATTATTCAACACAAGCTAAAAACAACCCTCCGACATTTGTTATTTTTATCAACAACAAAGATTTAATCCAAGACCACTATAAAAGATATTTATTAAAAAAATTAAGGGAAAATTTTGGCTTTAAAGGTACACCTATAGTGGTTTCATATAGGCAAAAAGGAGATAAATAATGAATTATCTATATGTTTTAGCTTTTGCAATTATTGCATATTTAATCGGCTCTATTCCAACAGGATATATAATTGTAAAACTAAAAACAAACCAAGACATAAGAACAATCGGTTCCGGCTCAACAGGCGCAACAAACGTAAAAAGAGTTTTGGGGAAAAAATGGTTTTTTATTGTAATGCTTCTTGACGCTTTTAAAGGTGCTTTACCTGTTGTTTTAGCAAAAGTTTTAACTGTTGATACTTATGGAATTTATGCCGTAATTAGCGCTATATTTGTTATCATTGGTCATTCTAAACCAATATTTTTACAATTTAAAGGCGGAAAATCAGTTGCTTCAGGAGTCGGTACAATTTTAGCCCTTAATCCCCTTGTCGGGCTTTCAATTGCCGCTATTTGGGGAGTTATTACCTATATATCAAAATACGTTTCATTGGGTTCAATCATTGCTTTAATTTTATCACCCCTTTTAATGTATTTATTTAAAAATCCCATAGGCTATATTGTATATTGCTTAATTGCAGCTATATATATTGTTTGGTTGCACAGAGAAAACATTGTAAGACTAATTAAAGGCGAAGAAAACAAAGTTCGTTAAAATTATCTTGACTTTTTAAATTAAAACATTAAAAAATCAATAAAATATATTATAGAATTTCTCTCAACTATTTAATAAACTATATATTGAGGTAATTATGTCTTACAAAAATGACCATGAATTAACAATCGCAAACAGATATGGCGGGGCGAGTTCCGCTGCAAAAGCTGAGCTATACGAAACTTATGACAGATTAAGAGATTTAACCGTTTCAGGGTCAACTGCCACAGGCGCAGGCTTTGGAACGGCCGGTGGTTTTTTATGGCAATTAGCTAATCTCTTTTCACCCTCTACATTTATGACAACTTTAGGTGGTTCATCCATGATGAATATACCGGGGACTTCCTATTGGTCTCCTAATTATGCCTCAAAGTCTTATTACGATTCAGGGACAAATTCGTTTGGTGTTTCGGGTTTATCAGGCTACCCCGGCTTTCCTTCAGGAGCGGCAGGCATTTCTCTTGGCTTTGGAACAGAGGGTGCACCCACAGGGGGTGCTGCCGGAATGGCAACAGGATATGCCGTATCAGCAGCAGGAATTGCAGCTCTAAACAGTGCTTCATACGCCGCAGGTGCAACATCAGGTTTTGGTTTTGGTCAAAATATACTTCTACCCATTGCAGGTTTAGTATCAGGATGGGGCGGTATTTTACAAGCAATCGCACCTTATGCCGGTGAATTTGGCTTGGGGGCAATTGTTGCAGGTAACTTAATGCAAGGAACAGGCTCAGCTGCATTATCAGCCTATCAAAATATTACAGGCAACATCACAAATAATGCCGACGTAATTTTAGAAGATAAAGTAAGAAATATAGAAACAATTTGCAAAATGCTTGATACGCAAGCAGATATTGTTCGACAAACCTTGAAATCCAACATGGAATCAGATTCAAAATTAGTTGATGAATTATAAAAATAAGAAATTATAAATTAAAGCCCTAAAATTAATTTAGGGCTTTAATTTATCTAAACTTTAAACCATTTTATAAACTTTAAATTCCCCCGGACGAAGCTCGTTAAATGTAATTTCTTTTGTTATGTCGTTTTCCAACGGCTTTTCAACAAAAAGACATTTATTCAATTCATCCAATTCAAAATCAAAATAAGACACAAGCTTTTTACCGTCGTTTATTTTAACCGTATTATTTTTTGTAATCGTTCCTCTAACGTTTTTCTTTTCAATATGTCCTAAATTATCTTGAACGTCTTTAATTTCCGAAGGTGAAAAATAATTAGCCACAATCAAATATGTTGCTTGCTTTTCGCCTTTTTTCAATTTCTGTTTTTCGTTGTCCGGAACAATTTCCCAGCATACAAAACCGTTATTTTCCTGATTATGCAAAACTGCTCTACCTTGATTTAAGAGTTTATCATGTTGGGCAAAATAATTAATTGCATTAAATTTTTCAAAGAAATTCCAATCATAATTTCTTACCATTGATGTTTCTTTTGAAATAACTCTTTCAATTCCGACTTTTGTAAAACTTTCATCACCGTCAACAAGCAATGTAGGTCTTGATGCAAATTTACCGCCGGGGATAAATTTCATTTTAAACCATTTAAACAATGCCCCTTGAGCACCTAATTGCCCCGGATATTGATTAATATCTCTAAATTCACCGTCTTGATTATTATATCCTTTTAAAATAGATAAAGAATTTGTTTTTGAATTCTTTTGGTTATATGTTGACAATCTTAAATTGTCGTTAATAATTTGCTCAGGAGTTTTAATGCTTTGAGCAACAATATCATCACCCCAAAGTAAATCAAATTTCATATCCTTATGATATTCCTTAAAATATCCGTCCCAAAGCATATATTCAGCTAAAGTTGCAAAATAAGGAACTTTCTTTTTTAGGTTAGTATTAACCTTTCCCAAAACTTTAGCAGGAATTCTATAGCTGAAAGGCTGACCTTTTTTATCTTGAGATACTTCATCTACAATATGATCAATATGATCTACTCTATAACCGTCAAAATTGAATTCCTTTTGAAGATTTTCAGTATAATTTATATAAAAATCAACAACATCATTGTTATATTTATTTAATTCAAAATGATAGAAGTAATATGGAGTTTGACAGTCTAAATTTGCAAAATGAGTAACGTCTTCACCTTTGTAGTTGTAGTGTTTACAAATAGGATATTTAGCTCCTTTGCTCATTTTATCAAAAACGGGAACGCCTGCTGAACACCAAGCACCGCCTGACATTGTCCAAAGACCTTGTTTGATTAATTCGTTTACGATTTCATCTTGGTTTTCAATGTCTGATTCTGTTTTAATATGTTTTTTTGCGATTTTAGCAATTACATCTTCCGCTCTTTTTTGAAGCTCTTCCTGTTTTTGAGCAAAACTCATTTTATATGAAACTAAAATCTTATATTCTTTAAGATCTTTTTCAATTTCATCTACAATTTTTTGTTCTACTGCATTATATTTTTTATAATTTCCTTTTAAATTTTCAATATATAATTTTTGAACATTTAGTACATCTTCATCTTTATATATTCTTTTTTGCATTAATTGAGCACACAAAGCATTAAAGTAACCTGAAATGCTTTGAATTAATTCATTAACATCCATCCATCTTGCAACATAGGGTTTTGCTAAAACAATCTTAGAAAACCTTGCAGTTTGGGGCAAAATATCATAAATCACAGGATGATTACACAATTGCGCCAATTCAATAAACAATTTAACCTGATTTGCAGCGTCAAGTCCTAAAAACTTCATCAAATTATCATCTTGCAAATTATCTGATACTTCAGACGATTTAGGTAAATAAGCACAATCAAACTCACGTTTAAAAAACGGTATTAAATATAATGTTGCAGGTAAAATACCCAATTCATCATTCCCGTCATCCAACGTAATTAAGCATTTTACCCAATCAATAAAATGACCGGGGTAATCTGAAGCATTGCCGTCCCCTAGTGCACTTAAAGATAAGAGTTTTATGTTATGACCTTCTTTTTTAAACCAATTTGAATTTTTAATGTTTCTTCTATATAAAACAGAAGGATTTGAAAAATCAACAAACTTGTCATCAACAAAAGTTTTTGCTTTTTTTAATTTTTCAATAAGGCAAAATATAGTTTCAGCATTTGTCAACTCTTGCAAAACTTTAAATTGAGGATACGGCAGATAACCATATTTTTCAATAGTTTCAGATAAATATTTTTTTCTGTTTTCGCAAATTTCATTAACTCTATATATTTGCGCCATTTTTGCAAGCAATAAACTAAGCTCATCAGACTTAAAATTTGCTTCGTGTCTGTTTTTCTTTGCTAATAAATTCAACATAAATAACCTCTATCCTAATAAAATTATTGTATCAAAAAAACAGGTTTTAAACTTTGTTTGATACAATAATTAACAAAAAAATGGTAAAAGAAAAATCTTTTACCATTAAAATTTCACCAATTAAACTTATTTTTTTCTTATGAAATCTAAAACCGCGTTTATGAAGGTCAATGGGTGTGTCGGACATCCCGGGATATATAAATCAATTTTATATTTATCAATAAATTCACGATTTAACTCTTGTGAATCTTGGAAAATTCCGCCTGAAATAGCACAAGCACCGCACAAAATAACAACCTTAGGATCAGGACAAGATTTATAACAATCTTCTAAAGCATACGCCATATTTTTTGAAATCGGACCTGTAACAACGATACCATCAGCATGACGAGCTGAAGCTACAAAATCAATTCCAAATCTACCCATATCAAAGTTTGCATTGCTTGCAGCATTTAATTCCATTTCACAGCCGTTACATCCGCCTGCTGAAACTTGGCGAAATTTAATTGAGCGGTTAAAAATAGAATAAATTTCTTTTCTAACTTCGATTGCCTTCTTGTGGTATTCTTCAGGAGTAATATCTTCAGTTACAATCAATTTTTCTCTTTTATCCGCCCCTAATTTATAGTAATTTGTAAAATCGATTGCGTGATTTTCGCAAAATCTCTTGCATTTACCACACAAGGTGCATTTACCCAAATCTATTGATAAAGGACTGACGCTCAGTGCGCCCGTTGGACAAATTTTGGCACATTCACCGCATGAAGAACATTTTGAATTATCAAGCTTGGGTAAACCCCTGAACGCTGTTCTCATTGGTGCATTTTTAATATCAGGTATAAATTGATTTTTTTGCCATAATTTCATTTTTAAAGTATCAAACATAATATTTATTCCTTAAATTATAAGTCAAATCCGCAGTATGAAAGGTCAAAACCTTTATTGCACAATGGGAAATCAGAAATTCCATTTCCTCTTACTGCCATAGCTAAACCATACCAATTATTAAAAGACGGGTCTTTAATTTTATATCGAGACAATTTTCCTGTTTCATCTGTTGTCGCTATGTGAACCAATTCACCTCTCCAGCCTTCCACAATGCTAAGCGCAAAAGAATTTGGGATAAGATTTTTTGTTTCAACTTTAATTTCTTCGTCTTTATAGTTTTCTAATTTAGCAAGCAATTTTTTAATATATGAAATAGATTCAATCGTTTCTTTATATCTTATTCTAAAACGTGAATAAGCGTCGTTTGTGGCTTTGAATTGTTTTCTTTCAAAATCTTCATAAAATTCGTCCTTAAAATCAAAACGTGAATCAAGCTCTAAACCACAGGCTCTGCCCATCAAACCGACTAGATTTAACTCATGAGCGGTTTCACTGCTCACTGTTCCCGTTTTTTCAAATCTTGACATAACGGTTGCGCTTTTAAACACAGCTTGAGTCATTTTATTTACTGTCTTTTTAACGCCATCCAAGACATTAATAATTTTTTCTGACATTTCTTTATCTATATCAAAATTTACACCGCCAAAAGCAATCAAGCCTCTGCCAAATCTGCTTCCTGAGATTTCAAGCATGGTGTTAATAACTAATGTTCTTGTAACAGCATAAACTTCTTTACCCATTAAATAAGCGATATCGCCCAAAATAGCACCCATATCACCGATATGAATAGCACATCTTTCCATTTCAAGAGCAATTCTTCTGATTAATTTTGCTTTAGTTGAAATTTTAGTATCGGACAATTCTTCCATAACTTGAGAATATGCCATATTATATGCTATAACGCTATCTCCGCAGATAGATTCAGCTAATTGATTAGAAGGATTTTTAACCATCAAATCTTCACAGCCCCTATGCTGATAACCAAGCATAATTTCAAGATTATAAACTTTTTCTCCTTGACACATAAACCTAAAATGCCCGGGCTCAATTACACCGGCGTGGATTGGTCCAACTGCCACTTGGTGAGTTGCTTCACCTTCCATTTCAAAAAATTTGTAATCGTCTTGATTTTTTCTAACAGGTTTCAACCAAGGATGACCCTTAGGTTCAATATGAAATTGTTCATAAAATTCACGCTCAAACATGTGATATTGAGGGTTATCTTTGGTAATTGATTCATACTCTTTTACACTTTTATTTATTAAAGAAGAAGTTAAAAGAATTTCCCCTTTTTCATCATCCGCCAAAGCAACAAATAATTTTATGTTTTCGCCCCAATCACATCCGAAAAATGACAAGGGTCTTAAATTGCTTGCAGCCAAACGATTCCTAAGCGCATCAAGCTCTAAAGTCGGAATATCCAAAAGATTAACTCTTTGATTATTTTTTACAGTATAATAGTTCATCTTATCTCCTAACCCTTTAAAATTAACCAACAAGGGTGTTTCTAATAATTACATCTAAAAATTTTGGAATGTAAACCCCAAGAACAAACGCCAATGTTAACATTGCAACTTGTGGAATATACATTGTTTTTGAAATTTTTGTGATATTTTTCTTTGCTAATTCAAATTTTTCTTCACTTTTCTTGCCATATACCATTTTAATAACAACTCTTGCCATTCCAAAAAGAACAACCGTCAACAAGAATAAGAATAAAGCACACAATACAAAATGTTTTTGAATTAAAAATGCTTTTACAATTAAAAATTCGCTCAAAAATAACATGCTTGGAGGAAATGCGCAAATGCCTAAAAATGAAGCTATCCAAAGCCAAGCTGTTTTCTTATCAATCAATCCTAATGAACGTATTGATTTAATTCTTTTTGTTTCAAAAAGCTCTAAAACATTTCCTGATGTAAGGAAAAAAGAAGCCTTTATCAATGAATGTCCGATTAAATGTATAATTAAAGCAAAATATGCAATTCCGCCCAAAGAAGTTGCAATTGCCAAAATACCCATGTTTTCTATTGATGAATAAGCAAGCATTCTTTTGTAGTTTGTTGTGTGGTATAAAAATACCGCCGTTACAAATAATGACAAAAAGCCCATTACCAAAAGCATTGTTCTTGCGAAAATTACGCAATTTGCACACAACATAACTCTATATACATTTAAAATAACTAAAAAAGCACAGTTTAATAATGTTGCAGACAATAACGCTGAAATAGGGCTTGGAGCTTCTGAGTGCGCATCAGGCAGCCAAAAATGAACCGGCGCAAGACCCATTTTTGTACCAAGACCAAACAAAATAAATACGAAAGAAACATTTAGCCAAAAATGGCTGAATGATTTTGCGTTATTCATTAAATCATTATAATTTAGAGTGTTTATATCGCCTGTTGCAATTGTTAAAAGAATTATACCAACAAATGCAAGAGCAATACCGATTGAGCATATGAAAACATATTTCCAAGCTGCTTCAATTGAATGTTTTGTTTTATTGAAATAAATCAAATATGCGCTTGCTAAAGTTGTGCCTTCAATAAATATCCAAGCTAAACCCAAATTATTTGATAAAATGCCGCCCGTCATTGAAAGAACAAATATTAAAATCATGACACTATAGAGCATCATTTTTTTAGCGGGAAATTCCTTTGCCAAATTCTTGCTATAACCGCAGTTATATATTGCAACCGCAAGAAAAACAACTGATAATACAAGATAAAAAACAATATTTGATGCGCTCAAATTGAAGTAATTACTTTCTCCAATCAACTCCGGTTTTACAAAATATAAAACACCCAAAGCTGAATGTAAAAGCGCATATAAAGTAATCAATGTATTATTCAAAGTATTATTTTTAAAGAAAAACAACACTAAGCAAAAAACTATAGGTAATATCAAAACTAAACTAATCATTGTTTTCACTATCCTTCAAGTCTGATAAATGTGCTACTTCCATATCTCCCAATTCTCTGTTTATTTGAGAAACAAACAAACCTAAGATATAAATTGCAATAAATACATCCAATAAAACACCAATATTAACTAACATCGGCATTTCTTTTGCAACAGATAAAGACAACAAAAATATTCCGTTTTCCATTGTGATAAATTCAATTACATTAGATAAAATCTTTTGTTTAATTGTGATTAACCACAAGCTTATTATTATCGTTGCAAGAGCAATTCCAAAACACATCGGATTTATCATTGATAAAGACGGGATATCCAGAACACTAATCATAAAACCGCCAAATAATATTGCGCTTGAAATAAACAAACAATAAAAATGGGCGATATTAGCATCCGTATCTCTTTTTAAATGTGTCTTTTTTAATACCTTATTCAAAAATAAAGGAATTAAAATTGCTTTAACAAGCAGGGTTTCAATTGTTAAAAATAAAATAATATACCAAGGCATATGATGAAATCCTGCCGCGCAAATTAAAAACAACAATATACCTTGAGCTACAAGTGCGTCAACATGTGCTTTTAATCTACTTGTTGTAGATAAATAGAGCATTGTTAAACCAAATAATATTATAAAGCCGTTAACCATTTTTATACTCCATACATTTTTACAGCTACTAATGAAGCAATAACAAGAGCAAATGAACTCATTACAAATACAAATTCAAATACGTGGCTCATTCTCAATCTTGCTATGCCTGATTCAATTGTTCCGACTAAAACAGATATTACAAACATCATCAACAAAAATGCCGCTATTGAAACACCCATTGATAAATTTGAAGGTAATATCAAATTAGATATTAATGCAGCAAGCAAAAACATCTTCATATATGCACTCCATGAAATTAGCGCTAATTCTGATGAACAATTATCCAAAATCATAACTTCATGAATCATTGTCAACTCCAAGTGTGTAGCAGGGTCATCAACAGGAACTCTGCAACCTTCAGTCAAAAGCATAATCAATAATGCTAAAACCGCAAAAATTACAATTAAATAGCCGATACTTCCCGCATTTTGTATTACAAGAGCCAAGCTATCAAATGTATATATTTTGCACATTGCCATTATTGAAGCAATCACAATAAAAAACGCAGGTTCAATTATTGTTGTAAAACATGCCTCACGAGATGAGCCCATTCCTTCAAAACTGCTTGCCGTTTCCATTGCAGCCAATAAAGAAATAAATTTAGATAAACCCAGTGCATAAGCAAAAATAACTAAACCGCCTTGAATATTAATTATTGTAGTTCCTCCAACAATCGGAATAAATAAACAAGCAAATATTGTACAAGCAAGACCAATTAAAGGAGAAACTCTAAAAATCCAAGTTGTCGTATTTGAAAAAGTTGAAGTTTTTTTCATTAGTTTAATAAAATCAAACAGTGGTTGAAAAATACTTGCACCCTTTCTTCCTCCGAAAAATGCTTTTGTTTTTCTGATTATTCCCGTCATCAAAAAGGGAACGACCAACAAAAATAAAATATTTAAAATTTTCATTAATACTTCATTTGACATAATCTTATTATCCTACGCTACCCTAAAATCACAGCGGCAATTAATGCTATCGCCAAGAATATTAATCCTACACGGATGTATTGTTGAATATCTCCGTTTTGAATTTTTTCAAATTTAGATAAGAATTTTTCATCCAATTTTACCAAAGGATTAATTACATATACTTCTTCAATATCATCAAACTCTGCTTCATAGTGAGCTTCTTTCGGGAATAATCCTTTTGCTTTTCTTACATCCGTATTTCTTTTAAATAACGGTTTTAAAATGCTTGAAAAAGGACTAACGTAAGACGCTGCACTATATTGAACTTTACTTGTCAATTTGTTATATCCGCAGCCCCAAGTTGAATATATTTGAGGTGTTTTAGAAATCAATTTCTTAACTATTAAAACAACCAAAATCAAACCGACAAGAATTAAAATATATTTTGAAAGATTTGATAAAAACGCAATTGTTTCACCTGCTTGCGGATTTTCAATTAGAACTGATGCCGGTTTAAGAGCATATTGGAACATATATTGAGGGAATAAGCCGATAACAAAACAAGCAGCAGCAAGTATTCCCATCGGAATTAACATTGTTTTGGGACTGTCGTTTTCAACAGCTTCCGCTTTTTCACTTCTTGCAGCACCCAAAAATGTAATGCTTATTGTTTTTGTGAAACACAATATAGCCATTGTTCCAACCAGTGCAAGAGCTGAAAAAGCAAACAATATTGCAATAAACACTCCGAAATTATCAATAGCCAAAGCTTTAATAAAGCTTAAATATATTAAAAACTCACTAACAAAACCGTTAAAAGGAGGTAGAGCGCATATTGCAATACCACCAACGATAAAACATAATGCAGTCATTGGCATTTTTTTAATCAAACCGCCTAAAACTTCCATATCTTTTGTATGAGTTTTAACATATACACTGCCGGCACTCAAGAATAATAATTCTTTAAATATAGAGTGATTTAATATATGTACTAAACTTCCGCATAAGCCTAAAAGCGCCATTGTCGGATGATTAAAGTATGTTGCCAACATATATATTGAAATACCGATACCTATAATTCCTATATTTTCAATAGAAGAATAAGCAAGCATTTTTTTAATATCTTTTTGAACTGTTGCATAAGCAATACCGTATAGTGCCGTTATTGCAGTTAAAACCAAAATAGTATATATAACGGCAATTTTCGGAACAGAAGTAAATTGAATTGTTCTTAAAATTCCATAGATACCTGTTTTAATCATAACACCGCTCATCATAGCACTAACGTGTGAAGGCGCTTGAGGGTGTGCATCAGGCAGCCAATTGTGAAAAGGAACAAAACCTGCTTTTATACCAAAACCGATAAAGCCGAATATAAATATTAAATTAGCTAAATCCGCATTATTTAACAACGCTTCTTTAAATGCCATAAAATCAAGACTCATAGCATTTGTTGAAAGCAATACAAAGAATAATATTATAAATATTACAGACACATGCATATAAACAAGATATTTAATGCCTGAATTAATAACTTCTTTCTTTTCGTGTTCGAATATAACAAGGAAAAATGATGACAGTGACATCAATTCCCAAATAATTAAAAACAACAATGCATTTTGACAAGTCACAACCAAAAGCATTGAAGCCATTAACAATGCCAAAAATATACAATGAGCGGAAACATCTTTGCCCTTATTAATATAAGGAGCAAGATAACCGTTTGAATAAATAATAGCCAAAGTTGACATTATTGAAATAAAAATCACAAAAAATGCGCTTAAATCATCAAGCACAAATCTAACATTTTGAAATATTGAACCAAGATGTAAAATACATTCTTGATTTGAAACAATCAACGCATTTAATGCCGCGCTGACCGTTGCGCAAGAAGCCAATACAGCTCCTATTGATACGCATTTTAATTTTGCAGCCTGATTTTTAAAGAACAAGCTGATAATTGCACCGCAAATTAAAATTGCTATTCCTATAAAATAGTTTTCCATTGTTTCCTCTTTTTTTTGTTAATAGTAATTCAGCTAACTTTTTAATTTTGTATCAAATAAAAATCATAATCAAGAAGAAAATATGATATAGAAAAATTATTTTTTTGAATATATGTTTTTTTAAAAAAATGAAGCTATAAGGGCGTTTACCTTGTTGTTTAAATTTTCAAAATCAGAATTATTCTCAATTATTATATCTGCTTTTAATTTATTATCGTTTTGACAATTCATTCTTTTTAAGGCAGTTTTTTCGTCTGTTTTATTTCTTTTCATTAATCTTTTTAATCTTATTTCTTTCTTTGCGTCAATATAAATTATTTTATCAAATAAACCGTCAAACCCCGCTTCGTAAATTAAAGCGCCTGAAATAATTACCGCTTTTTTATCTTTATTGATTTCAAATGTATTTATAATATATTCTTTTAATTTGGGATAAATAATATTTTCTAATTTTTTTTTCTTATCTAAATCGCTAAAGACAATTTTAGCCAATTCATTTCTATCTGAAGTTTTAAACTCTTTCAAAACTTCAGATTGAACTACAGTATTATTTTTTAATAATTGATGAGAAACCTTATCTAAATCAACAACAATAAAACCCTTTTTTAAAAGGATATTTTCAACTTCTGATTTACCTGAAGCAATATTACCTGTTAAACCGATTTTTATCATGGCTTTATTTTAACTTAAAATTAGTGTATAATTCAAATTGATATTTTTGTAAAGGAGGAGGAAAAATGACATCTAATCCGATGTTAAACTCAAGAGTCCAAGAAAACGTTATTTTAGATTCTAAACCAATGACAATTCAAGGGGCTGTTAATAAAACATTAATTTTGCTTGCCGTAGTTGTTTTATCAGGTGTTTATACTTGGTATTTATGTGCAACGGGTTTTGCCGATAAAGCCTCGTTGTTATCCATAGTAGGAGCTATTGCTGGTTTTGTTTTGGCTATAATCACCTCATTTAACCCAAAGGCTTCTAAATATACAGCTCCCGCTTATGCAATTTGCGAAGGACTTTTGGTTGGTGCCGTAAGTTTTATGTATAACACATTATATAGTGGTATTGTTGTTGATGCTATAAGCATAACTTTTCTTGCTTTATTTGCAATGCTTATGTTATACAAACTGAGAATAATTCAAGCAACACCTACATTTAGAAAAGTTATTTTCATTTCTACTGTTGCAATTGCCATTTTTTACCTTGCAGGACTTATTGGCGCTCTTTTAGGTCATCCTATGACAATATTTAACGGTTCTATGATAGGCATTGGCGTTAGCCTTGTAATTTGTATTATTGCAGCCTTGAATTTTGTTTTAGATTTCGATTTTATTGAACAAGGCTCTAACAACAATCTTCCCGATTACTTTGAATGGTATGGCGGTTTTGCACTTTTAGTTACCGTTATTTGGCTATATTTTGAAATTTTAAGATTATTGGCACAATTAAGCCGTAAAGATTAATTAAAAAACAATGCAATACAGAAAAATAAAAATAAAAGAAAATACAAATAAAATCAAAAGCTCAACTAAGGACTCATTCTTAGATGAGCTTTTGACATTAAGAAATTTGGTTAGCGAAAAAGATATAAATAAATTTTTAAATCCTACTAAAAAAGATTTGATATCTCCTTTTGCTTTTTCAGACATGGAAAAAGCAAAAAAAAGAATAGAAGAAGCAATCGAAAAAAAACAAAAAATTCTCATCTGGGGCGATTTTGATTGTGACGGAGTAACTTCAAGCGCAATATTATATAAAGCTTTAAAAAGATTAAATGCTGATATTATTAATTTTATTCCGGATAGACTACTGCACGGGCACGGGTTAAATTCAAAAGAACTTTTAAAATTCATCTCAAAAGAAAAAGTTAAACTTGTAATAACCGTTGATTGCGGTATTTCAAATATTTCTGAAATTAACCTTTTAAAAGGATTAAATATAGATACCATAGTCACAGACCACCACACAACAGATGTAGAACTTCCTAATGCCTATTGCATAATAAATCCTCAGGTTAAAAATGCCTTAAAAGAAAATTTATCTTTTGAAGATATTCAATCTCTAAGCTCAAATTGCGGAGCGGGAATTGCTTATAAACTTGCTATGGCTCTGCTAGAAAAAATTGACGACGATAATTTAAAAGATGAACTGATGGTAATTGCAGCTTGCGGCACAATTGCAGACGTTGTTTCCCTATTAGGAGAAAATAGAGCCCTTGTAAGCGAAGCTTTAAATATTTTAAACTCTAAAAAAGAAAATTCTCATAAAGGAATTTATCAACTGTTATCTAAAAACATCAATTCCGATATATCAAGCTATGACATAGCTTTTATTTTAGCGCCAAGGATTAATGCAGTCGGAAGATTAGCTAATGCAAAATTATCTTTTGATTTTTTAACAACGGATGATGATGCAAAATTATCCATGATTATTGAAAAACTGGATAATTATAATAAAATCAGACAATCAAAATGCGCGCAAACCTATGAAGAAATAAATAACTATTTAAAAAAACATAAAGACGAACAAAATAACCCCGCAATCATTCTTTTAAACCCCGAGTGGCATATTGGAATAATCGGAATTGTTGCAGCTAAAATTGTTGAAGAATATAACAAACCCTGTTTTTTAATGACAGTTGATGAAAACAATAACGCAAGATGCTCAATAAGAAGCAATGATTCAATTAACGTTTACAGTGTTTTAAAAGAAAATGAAAACCTGTTTTCAGGTTTCGGCGGTCATAAGCTGGCAGGGGGATGTTCTTTTAATAAAGATGATTTTGAAAATGTTAAAAATTCTCTTTTGAAAACAATTAAAGAGCAATCGCCGAACACAAAAAACGAAAACATTCTATATGCCGATATAGAACTTAAACCCGATGATATTGAGCTTAATATTTTAGATAGCATTAATAAACTGGAACCTTTCGGACAAGATAACCAAGCTCCGATATTTGCAATGTTTGATGTCAATTTGGATGAATTCAAATTAATCGGAAAAGAACAAAATCACTTAAGACTGGTTTTTTCAAAAGATGATAAAAAATTTCAATGTGTAAAATGGAATGAAAATGAAGTCAAAATTCCTTTAGGCGCAAAATGCGATATCGCTTTTTACCCCAGATTAAACGAATTCAACGATGTTAAAAATATACAGCTTGAAATTATAGATATTTATTCATCTCAATATTGCAACCAAATCAAAAATAAAATCAAACTGTTTGACCACAGAAAAAAAACAGGAATATTATCTCAAATTTCATCGTATTTAGAGCGCGACAACATAGATATTGCAGTTTGGGCAAAAAACCCGCTGACTAAAGAATTATTATCAAAATATCAAAAAATAAAGGAAAATATCATAGATAAATTAAACTCTCATAAAGGCTTAATGTTTTTTGATTATCCAAGCTCTTATGAAGAAATGGCGCAAATTTTATCTCAAATTCATCCTGATAAAATTCATTTTATGAACCATAAAATTGATGAAAATCTTGAAAACTACATTAAACAAATAAACGGCATGATTAAATTCTGCCACAACAGATTAAACGGCAAAATTGAAATCCCGAAAATAGCACAAGCACTGGGAGTAAATGAAAGCTTTGTTCAGATTTCACTTGAAATTCTTGAAGACATCAATTCAATAAAAATTTTAGACATAGACAAAATTGAATACTTAAAACCATTTAACTACGAAGATTTTCAAAACAATTCCTTATTTGAAGTCTTAAAAGAAGAATTTAAAAATATTATAAATTTCAAAAAAACCTTGTTAAATTGCAATTTCTCAGAAATTGAAGAAATGGTTGTATCCATCTTCCAAAAATAATGTTAAAAATTGTAATAATTAGGCTATATTACAATTCTATGTTATAAATAATATTATAGAGGGGATAAAATGCCGCAAGAAGTAACTAACGACAATATCATAGAAAATTTTAGGAATATTTCCAAAGTCGGAAAAGTCGAAGTTACACTTTGTGCCGAACTTGGCAAAGCTAAAATCTCTCTAAGAGATGCAATTGAATATGACGAAGGCTCAATAGTTGTTCTTGATAAATTTGAAGACGAACCTGTTGATGTTTATGTGGATGATATTTTAATTGCAAAAGCCAAAATTGTTGCAATTGATGATACATACGGAATTAAAATTGTCGAAATAATCGAAAACGAAAAACTGGAAAATAAGAAAAATGATACAATTGACCAGATATAAGAAAAATTTTGAACAAAACGGCATTACTCAAGCCGACCAAGAAAAACTTCTTAATTCAAGAGTTATTGTCATGGGTGCAGGAGGTCTCGGCTCAGGCGTTATTATGAATTTAGCCGCGCTTGGTGTAGGACAAATAAAAATCATTGATGGCGACATCGTAGAAGAAAGCAACCTAAACAGACAAATAATTCATAAATATAAAAACATAGGAAGAGCCAAAGTAATATCTGCCAAAGATTGGGTGCAGGAATTCAATCCGGATATAAGAGTAGAGCTTGATAAAATAAAAATTAACGAACTGAATTATTTTAACATAATTCAAGGCTACGATATAATCATAGATTGTTTTGATTCCTATGAATCAAAATATATGTTAAATGAGATTATAATAAGGCATAAAAAAATATTAATCCACGGTGCAGCTCAAGGTTTTTACGGGCAAGTTACAACTATTATTCCCGATAAAACAGGCTGTTTAGAATGCGTTATGCAAAAACCAAAACAAATAAAAGAAGCAATGTACGCATCTTTATCTCCTGTGGTAAATACAATTGCGGCTCTTCAAGCACAAGAGGCGCTAAAAATTATAACAGGAGCAGGAACCCCTCTATTAAATAAATTACTGGTGTTTGACGGTACAACATCAGAATTTAAAATGCTAAACTACGCTAAAAACCCTGCTTGCCCAGCATGTCAAATTAACAACAAATATTAGCCTATGTATCACTCAAGCCTGAAATATGCCAAAATATTATTATTTTTTTCCATAGTCATAGCTTTGTTAACAATAACAACAAAACAAAGCCTGATGGCAGAAATGGAAAACGCAAAAATAATGGAACAAAACAGAAAAAAAGAAGAACAAGAAATAATAAAACAATTTTTAGAAAAAAATAATACCCTAAATTCTCAGCCGCAAACCAATCAACAAATAAGTATTTCTAAAGAACAGCTTGCTCAAGAAGAATTCAATAAGGGTAACATAGATAGCGCAATTGCAATATACAAGGAGCTTTTAAACCAGCCTGAAACAAATAAAGATGAAATTAAAAATAAATTAATAGAATGTTATAAACAAAAAGGGCTTAACGAAGAAATAAATCAGCTTCTTGAAGAAGATACGAAAAACCAACCCCAAATTGAACCTGAAAATAATTCAATAAATGAAAGTAACATTACTTCAAATCAAAATAATCTTCAATAATTTTTTCAATATAACTGCAAGCATGCCCGTCACCATAAGGATTTACAGCCTTGGACATTTTATCATATTCTTGTTTATCACAAAGAAGCTCATTAACTTTTTGCGTTATTTTTTGTTTATTTGTTCCAACCAAGCATACGCCGCCATATTCAAGAGCCTCAGGGCGTTCTGTTTCATCTCTTAAAACTAAAACGGGAACCCCTAAAGCAGGAGCTTCTTCCTGAACTCCGCCTGAATCAGTTAAAATTATATGAGATTTTTTCATTAAATTGCAAAAAGGAACATAATCTAACGGCTCAATTAATTTAACCCTTTCAATATTTTCTAAAATTGGTTTAACGGTATTTCTAACATTGGGGTTAAGATGCAGAGGATAAACCACTTGAATATCATCGTGTTTTTCAATTAATTCTTTTATTGCATAGCAAATGTTTTCCAGTGGTTTTCCAAAGTTTTCTCTCCTATGAGAAGTCAACAATATTGTTTTTAATTCCGGTTTTAAACCGATAAAATCAAGATTAGCTTTTTTATTTTCAACAACATATAATAAAGCGTCAATTACGGTGTTACCTGTTTTATATATACCTTTTTTAATTCCTGATTTTTCAATATTTTCGCATGCTCTATCAGTAGGACAAAACATTAAATCAGAAACAGAATCTACAATTACACGATTTATTTCTTCAGGGAAAGGATAATCTTTATCAAATGTTCTCAACCCTGCTTCAACATGACCTATTTTTATTCTTGAATAAAATGCGCTCAAAGCGCTTATTCCTGCTGTTGTAGTATCACCATGGACTAAAATTAAATCGGGTTCTTCTTTTTCAAAAACTTTTTTTGTTTCGGTTAATATTTCGCAAGATAAATCCCAAAGATTTTGATTAGGTTTCATCAAATTTAAATCGTAATCAGGCTTAACCTCAAAAAGCTCTAACACACTATCTAACATCTGTCTATGTTGAGCCGTTACTATGGTTAAAACTTCAAAATTACTATTTTCCTTTAGTTTTTTAACTAAAGGACACATTTTAATCGCCTCGGGGCGTGTTCCGAAAACCAATGCAATTTTAATCTTTTTATTTATCATAACGCTATTATTTTACTATAAAAAATTTTATTTGTTATTTAATTCCAAATCTTGAATAGAAAAATTTAATTAACGAATCGATTGCTTTTAATCCTCTAACGTGTTGTATTGCATAGTTTTTACAATATAGAAAATCATAATAACTCAACTGATAATTTCTTTGAGTTGCCAAATCCAGCCATACATTTTCATGGATTGCACCTTTTTTATAATCAAGAAGATTATTGTGATAATATGGCAGATAATCAGCAAGAGTATTTACAAAATTCTTCCTTCCGCTGTATTTTATATAGCTTTCTCTCGGTTCATAATATTCGGGATGAGAAATGATTTTATGTATTGCATCAGCCATACATTCAGCCGAAAAAATTTCAGCATATTCGCCGCTTTTTTCTCTTAAAATAGGATAGCCGCCTCTTGCCCACTTATTGTGGTCGCGAAAAACTACAACGGGAGTATCACAAGCATTTGCTTCACCTATGGAGCGATTTTTTCCTTCAATTAAAGAAGCCAAAACCAAACACCTTGAACCGGTATAATATCTCATTAAATCCTTATAGTTAACCCAAGGATAAAAATCAACATTCTTAATTGAATTTCCTAAAATCTTTACAACTTGATCCATTTGAGACTTTTGGCTATCAGGAAGTTTAGAATAATCAATTTCGCCGTTGTCTTTTCTTATTACATCTCTTGCGCCCAAAACAAAAGTTGCTTTTAAGCTTCTATTATATTTCTTTTCATAAGCCTTTAGAGCTGAAGCCACCATGGGCAAATTTTTAACTTCTAACGGTGTTGACACACACAACACATCAATAGTTTTTGGCGTATTAAAAGTAGGAGCAACAGTATATTCGTTTGTAAAATCCACATCTTGCAAGGGAATAAACGGAATATGCTTTTTGTTGGGATATTTATTTTTATAGTATTCTTCTCTCGGCTTATTTTCATAACAAGTCAAATAAAAATCCGCATTTTCAGACCAAGAATAGTTGGACCACATTGTATAGGCTCCTGCAAAAAATATTTTTTTTAAATCAGGATAAAGTTTTAAAAGATACTCGCAGCCTTGTGAAAAGAAAACTCCTTTTAAAAATCTGTTTTTATATTTTAAGGGAGGTATCGGAATGACAAAATCTATTTTTTCATGAAGACTTTTTTCATCTTCAAAATATTCTCCTGAATACGCATCTATATCATCCCAGATTTTTTCAATGGGTTTTGCAACATGCGGAGCTTTAAAATATTCTCTTGGATAAACGCCTTTCATAAAATAAATTCTATTAAATTTTTCATAATATTTCAAGTTTTAATTATCATTTTGCGCTTAAAATGCTTTTATTATATAATATTATTAACAAGACTATATAGAGGGGAGTATAATTTGGCTCAAACTAGCTTATTTGATGACGGAAAAATAATTCCTGTTAATATACGTGATGAAATGAAACGTTGTTATATAGATTACGCAATGAGTGTAATCGTAGGGCGCGCCCTGCCTGATGTCAGAGATGGTTTAAAACCCGTCCACAGACGTATTTTGTTTGCCATGAACGAACTTGGAATGGCACCTGATAAACCCTTTAAAAAATGCGCAAGAATAGTTGGTGAAGTTTTGGGTAAATATCACCCCCACGGCGATAGTTCTGTTTATGAAGCCCTTGTTCGTATGGCTCAAGACTTTTCAACAAGATATTTAACAGTAGACGGCCACGGCAACTTTGGTTCTGTGGATGGTGACGGTGCTGCTGCAATGCGTTATACGGAAGCAAGAATGCACAAAATTACCACTGCAATGCTTGCTGATATTGATTGTGAAACTGTTAATTTTATACCAAATTTTGATGGTTCATTGGAAGAACCTTCCGTTTTACCTACAAGACTTCCTATGCTTTTATTAAACGGCACTTCAGGTATTGCAGTAGGCATGGCAACAAACATTCCACCGCACAACTTAAATGAAGTTGTAGATGGTGTCATAGCTTTAATTGACAACCCCAATATCACTACAGACGGTTTAATGCAATATATTAAAGGACCCGATTTTCCGACTGCCGCAACCATTGTAGGCACATCAGAAATCAAAAAAGCCTATGAAACAGGCAGAGGTTCAATCAAAATGCGCGCTGTTTCATCAATCGAAGAACTTCAAGGCGGAGGCGGACGCCAAGGCAGAAGCGCAATTGTAGTAACAGAGATACCTTATCAAGTTAATAAAGCCGAATTAATCAGAAAAATAGCAGAACTTGTTAAAGATGGCAAAATTCAAGGCATTTCAGACCTTCGCGATGAATCAGACAGAGAAGGTATGAGAATTGTTATTGAATTAAAACGTGACGCTAAACCTGATGTCGTAAGAAACAATTTATATAAACAAACCGCATTATCTACAAGCTTTGGTTTCAATATGGTTGCTTTAGTTGGTCAACAACCAAGATTATTAAATCTTTATGAAGTTTTAACCGAATTTATTGAACACAGAGTTGAAGTCATAACGAGAAGAACAATGTTTTTCTTGAAAAAGGCTAAATCACGCGCTCATATCTTAGAAGGTTTGATGATTGCTCTAAATTCATTAGATGAAGTTATTGAATTAATCAAAAAATCTCCCAACACAGAGGCTGCTCGCGCAGGATTAATTAATCGTTTCGGACTGGATACAGAACAAGCAAACGCAATCCTTGAAATGCAATTAAGACGTTTAACAGGATTGGAGCAAGATAAAATCAGAGCCGAACACGCTGAATTATTGAAGAAAATTGCAGAATATGAAGAACTTTTATCTTCAAGAGATAAGATTTTAGCCTTAATTAAAGTCGAATTAAATGAAGATACCGCAAAATACGGAGATGAAAGAAAAACGCAAATTATCCCCGAAGAAGGCGAAA
Source organism: Candidatus Gastranaerophilales bacterium (assembly GCA_944326675.1). Taxonomy (GTDB): domain Bacteria; phylum Cyanobacteriota; class Vampirovibrionia; order Gastranaerophilales; family Gastranaerophilaceae; genus RUG14156. The sequence goes on along the minus strand of CALVET010000032.1, from coordinate 7,554 downwards.
TGAGCATTGAAGATTTAACTCCGAATACTCAAATGGCAGTATTTATAACCCGCCAGGGCTATATTAAAAGAATTTCCCTTGACACCTTTGTTCGTCAAAACAGAGCAACAAGAGGCAAAGGCGGCATGAAAACAAAAGAAGATGATGATGTAGCACATTTCTTCACGGCTATGATGCACGATAAAGTTCTGTTCTTCTCATCAAAAGGCCTTGTATATTCTCTATCTGTTTATGATTTCCCTGAAGGTTCAAGACAATCAAAAGGATTACCCATCATAAACGTTCTTCCTTTAGAACAAGATGAACAAATCACAGCGATTGTACCTGTTTCAGAATTTAAAGAAGACATGAATTTAATAATGCTGACTAAAAAAGGTTATATCAAGAGAATTTCTCTTGATAACTTCACTTCAATTCGAAGAAACGGTTTAATTGCAATAAGCTTAGAAGAAAATGACACTCTAAATTGGGTTAAACTTGCAAAAGGAAACGATGAAATCATAATCGGCACATCTTGCGGTATGGCAATTCGCTTCCCGATTGAAGATTTAAGACCTTTAGGCAGAAGTGCTCGCGGCGTTAATTCGATGAAGTTAAGAGCTTCTGATGAAATAATCGGATGTGACGTTGTTCCGAAAGATTATGACGCCGATTTATTAGTTGTAACATCAGACGGTTTTGGAAAACGTTCAAAAATCTCCGAATTCAGAACACAAAACAGAGGTGGAATGGGTCTTATTGCAACCAAATTCAAATCATCAACTTCAAGATTAGTTGATTTATCTATAGTTAAAGAAGAAGATGAAATCATGGTTGTAACGGCAAACGGCGTTGTTACAAGGGTTAGCGCTTCTGATATTTCTCGTCAAGGAAGACCTGCTACAGGTGTTAGAGTCCAAACTCTTGACGGAGATGATTATGTTGTATCCGTAAATAAAATTATAAATACGGACGATGAAGAAAAAGATAAAAACACTGTTCAAGAAGCAAAAGAAGAAATTATGAATGCCGTTGAACAAGGAAATATCTTCGAATAACACTAAATAAAAGAGGGTCAAAGACCCTCTTTTTTAATTATTAAAAACTATTGAATTTTTCCGCTATTTAGTAATTTTTCTACTTCATTTTTTATTTTCTGATGAATTTCATCTTGGCTTTTTGTTCCGTCAAGCACAATAAAACCATATTCTTTAATCAATTTTTTATATTCATCAAGACATCTTTTTTGATAAATTTCAAAACTATTATAAATATCTGTTGATAATCCAATATCACGACCTGATTCAAAATAATCCAATGCGCCATTTTTAGCTATCAATCTTTTAATTAAAACATCGGGTGCAACATTCAAATAAAACACTAAATCAGGTTTTGGAGCAAAACTGTATAAGTTTTTAACCCAATTAATATCATGTCCTCTTACTGAGTCTCTAACATAGGCAGTATAAATATATCTATCCATCAAAACAACAAACCCTGCTTTTAGGGCGGGAATTATCTCATTTTCAAGCCTATCGGTATAATCTGCTGCATACAAAAGAGAATATGTTGTTGTATTTAGCATATTTTTTTCTTTTGCCTCATTGATTATTCCTGAAATTAACCTTGAAGTTTTCCATTCTGAAACAGTGCAGCCATAACACCTGTCTATAATATATTGAGACAATAAATTAACTTGTGTTGACTTACCTGAACCATCTGTCCCTTCAATAACAATCAAAAGCCCGTCATAACCATGGTTTAAATTATTTTTCATTTTGTTCCTTTAAAATTTTTCTCGATTTCAATAACTCAGACACTTTTTGTCTTATAAATTCTTGTTTTGCGTGTATTGATTGCATCGCATCAATTTTAATCAAATCAAATTCATCAATCATTGCTTTATATTGTTCAACTATGCGGTTTTGAAACAAGACATAACTTTTATAAGGATTATTTGATAATTTCATATCCATGCCTGCTTCATAAAACTTCGGCTGTCTGTTAGAGCAAATTCTCTCTAAGCTGTCTTTTGGACTCACATCAAAATAAAATGTCATATCAGGTTTAATTGCAAACCCATACATATTTCTAACCCATTTAGGGTCAACTTCTCTGGCGACATCACGAGCAAAAGCAGTATAAACATATCTGTCTGCCAAAACTACAAATCCAGCTTTTAAGGCAGGTTTAATTGTTCTTTCCAATCTGTCGGCAAAATCAACCGCGTGTAGCAAAGAAAAAGTTCTTCCTGACAAAAGATTTTTCTTTTTAGCCTTTTTTGTCGTATTTGAGATTAACTCCGAAGAATTCCACTGAGTTAAAATCACATCGATTCCTTTAGATTTCAACCAACTGTGTAATAATTCAATTTGCGTAGACTTGCCTGAACCGTCAATGCCTTCTACACAAATTAGCACCCCTGAATAGGTATGTTTTTTTGAAAATCTTAACATTTTTTACCTTGTTTTTTTAGTTGCACGTAATATATTAATAATAGATTAGATTAATAAAATTGTAAATCTGATTTAACAGACATTAAATATACATAGAGGCATTACAATGAAAAATATTATTGATTTAATAAAAAAATCTTTCCGCACGGTCATAGAAAATCCGACCATAACATTATTTTTTGTTTTGTTTTTAATAATCAGCAATTTTTTTGCTCCTTATATAATGGTTGTTCAATCCAAAGCGGTAGCTTTAATTATTGCGCTATGTATATTTTTCCTAACCACAGTCTTTTTGGCAGGCTGGTTTCAAATGTTTAAAGAAGTTGCAAAAGAAGAAGATGTTTCAAAATTAAAAGACAAAAACTTTTTTGCAATATTTTTGGAAGGAATTTCTAAAAACGGCATAGCGGTAACAATCGGAGTCGTGATATACTTACTGTTGCTTTCTGTTATTCTGTTCTTAACAAGCGAAATTGCGCTAAGACTTTTTGGAAGCTTAGATTTTATATTTAAAGATATGATAACCAATGCCTCAGGCAGTGTCGATAATGCACTTAATTATATACAAAATCTTTCCGATGACCAAAAATTCACAATATACGGATGGCAATTCAGCTTTGTCATTGCAAGCATGATTTATAATTTCTTCTTCTTATTCATTGCTCCGATTATTGTAAAAGACGACAACAAAAATCAATTCATAAAACCGTTTGTTTCATTTATTTCATCAATATGTTTTTCTTTTAAAAACTTTTTTGGAGTTTTAGGAGTATTTTTTATAATCTATCTGATATATTTCACTCTTGGAATTACAAAAGCAATTATAGGAACAAACGTAGTTTTATCAATCTTAATTTTGTTTATCTATATTTATTTTATCTCAGGGGCGCTTGTGTTAATATTTAACTACTATGAACAAAAAACTAACAATCCTGACCGGTGCGACAGCGTCGGGGAAAACAAAGCTATCGATAGCAATAGCGAAGAAAATTGATGCCGTTATAATTTGCGCTGATTCCAGAATTGTCTATAAAGATTTTGATATAGTAAGCGCAAAGCCGACTATTGAAGAACGCTCAAATATACCTCACTATTTAATTGATATAATCAGCCCTAATCAAGATTTTTCCGCAGGCGATTTTGTATCTGAAGCTAAAAAAATTATTGATAACACAAATAAAAACATAATAATAACAGGAGGCACTTGGTTTTATATAAAAAGTTTGCTTGATAAAAAAGCGCTTCCGGATTGCCCAATTGATAAAGCTTTAAGAGAAGAATTATCAACTTATGATAATCAAGAATTATGGGAAAAATTAAACAAAATTGACCCCAAAAGAGCCTCTTTAATTCATCCTAACAATAAAGACAAAGTTATACGCTCAATTGAAATGTGTAAAATACTTAATATGCCTATAAGCGAATATAATAGAAAAGATAATAACTCATATAGCGCAAATTGGTACATGCCCGATATAACAAGAGAAGAATTATACGATAGAATTAATCAAAGAGTTGATGAAATGATTAATCTGGGATTATATGATGAATGGTTAAATATTTCAAAAAAATATCCTAATTCAAAAGTAGCAAAAAATACCATAGGCTATAAGGAATTTTTTGAATTACAAGAAGGAATTTATCAAACAAAAGCTGAAGCAATTGAAAAAATAAAACAACACACAAGAAATTTTGCAAAAAGACAACTAACCTATTTTAGAAGTAACCAAAATATTAAACCCGTTCAATCTGTTGATGAAATTTTAGAGGATATAGAATGATAAAAAAAATTTTAATAATATTAACCATACTTTTATTTAGTTTTTCTTTGGCTAATGAACCAATTAAAGCCAAAGTTAAATATAACGAAGCAAGTGCTCGAATTGAAGCATTTAAAGACGTTGAAAGAAAAATCGACAAAGATTTTTATAAGAATTATTTAAAAGATAAAAACAAAAAAGAAAATCTTGAAGCAATTTCAAAAAAGACTTATGAACTTGATAATAGGGTTTTGTGTCCTTTTTATGTTAAAAGTATATTACTTGCCTATGGGGTAACATATTTTGATAAATTTGATACAACTTTTTATTATAACCCTATGGGCAGTTTAATTAAATTTGAAATCACAAAAGATTATAAGTCATACCCTAAAAAAACCTATGGCTACAGCCAATACGGAAATTTAATCAGCGTTTCTTTTGAAGTGGATGAAAAAGAGCAATATGTATATAATAAAAATGGTAAACTAATTGCCCACTGGCAAGATGACAAAATGCAAAATAAAGACGATAAAACCCCAAAACTATTGCAATTAAAAAGAGGAGGAAATTAAATTTCTAACTCAATTCCATAAGGAATTGTTATGTTTGTGTTTTTGTGGGTGATATCTTTTGTATAATAAGCTCCGCATTGAAATAGTTCACTATATTCTTTTAATACAGGCATAATTTCATCATCTTCCAAATAAAAATCTCCGAAAATCAAACCTTTTATTTTTGATTTTAAATTTTCATTTCGATAAATCTCATAAAGCATTTTGTCTATTTTATATAATGGCTCATTTAAATCTTCCAAAAATAAAATTATATTCTCTTGGGGCAAATAGCTCTCACCTGATAACATTGAAACTATGCTTGATAAATTACCGCCCCACAAAACACCCTTAATTTTAGTTTTAATTATAGGTTTTAAATCTATTTTAAAAATATTATTTTGAACTATATTAATATTTTCATCTAAATTATCAATAAATCCATTCATAAGCATTAAAGAGTGGAAACATTTTATATTTGTTTTTTTATTTAATGCCGCCAATAATATTGAAGCATCAGAACTTCCCAAGTAATATTTTGAACAATTTTTAATTAAATCATAGTTTATTTTATCTACAATTCTAATTGCACCATATCCGCCTCTAATTGATAAAACTAAATCAACCTCATCATCCAAAAAAGCATTTTCAAAATATTTGACTCTATTTTTGTCATAATCCGCTAAATATCTAAGTTGAGCATTTTCATCATAATATTTTTTAACTTTAAAATACTTTTCTAAAGTTGCAATATTATTATTGATTAAATCAATGTTTCTAATATTCCCGCTCGGCGCAACAAGAGCTATAGTTTCAATTTTTTTCATAGAATTAGTTTAGCTTAAAAAAGTAAGAAAATAAATTGTTGAAATATTTGCACTTGGCAAAATATTTTTTTTACGTGTATTAAATAAATACTAACACTTTGCTATCAAGAAAGAAATAACATGAAAATAGGTGCAATTAATCAGGTAAGCTATAATAAAATAGCTAAAACTTCTTTTAGAAAAACAAACAATGTTACACCTTCAATTAATAACCAAGAATTTATAACGCCAACTCTAAGCCAAATGCAAGCTTTTTGGGGAGTAGAGTTTAAAGGTATAAATACAGAACCTCAAGATTTATCCAACAATAGAACATCTGATAAAAATGTTTTACCTAAAGAACAAGGTTTATACGCCTCTAGCACATTAAAACCTGCAATAATTAAAATTTTTGCAAAAATATTAAATGACAAAATGCTTAAACAAATTGAAATTTTTACAAACATATTAGGAGATAAAATGCCTGAAATGTTTGCATACGCCTTGACAATACAAGATAAAGACGGCAAAACTCCATTACATACGGCAAATTCTGATGAAATTAAAGTCTTTGCTGAGATATTAGGAGACAATGCGCCTGAAATTTTGTCAAATCTTTTAACAATACAAGATAAAGACGGCAAAACTCCATTGCATACAGCAAATTCTGATAAAATCAAAGCCTTTCGCAAAGCATTAGGAGATAAGGCACCTGAAACATTTGCAAAAGTTTTAGCAATGCAAAATAAAGATGGAAACACTCCATTATACGTGACAACCACCGATACAGCCGCAAAAAATTCCGATACAAGAGCTACTACAAAGTCAGATAAAAATAAAACCTATAGTGTCAAAGCCCCTGCTGAGGCGGCGTTAGGTGGAAAAACATCCGTAACCCATAATAAAACAACTAAAACCGGCACAAGTAAATCCGCGCTTCTTAAAAAATATTTTTTTGAAAGAACATCTATTGAAGATATTAAAGAAGTTTTTAGCTCAAATCCTGATGAACTGGAGGAATTTATCCTTGAAGAGCGCGATTATCCTGTTCTTAACCTTGCGACTCCTCGACAAATTCAAGTTTTTTCAGAAATATTAGGTAATAGAGCTCCTGAAATTATAGAAAAAGCCTTACCAATGCAAAGTATAAGCGGAAAAACCCCATTACATGATCCAAATTACAATAAAGTCGAAGCCTTTGCTTGGATATTAGGTGATAAAGCACCTGAAATATTTGCAAAACTTTTAACTGTTCAAAATAAAGACGGTAACACTCCGCTACATTGGGCTGGTCCTTATAAAATTAAAGCCCTTACTGAAGCATTAAAAGATAAAGCACCTGAAGTATTTGCAAAAGTTTTATCAATACAAAATAAAGATGGTGATACTCCATTACATTTGGCAAGTGCCGATGAAGATTCAATCTTTATTAAAACATTAGGAGATAAAGCACCTGAAATTTTACCAAAGCTTTTAGCAATACAAAATAAAGATGGTAATACTCCGCTGCATTTAGCAGGTCCTAATTCAATTAAAGTTTATGCCAAAGCACTAGGAGCAAATGCAGATAAAATTTTTGATAAAATCTTATTAATTAAAAATAATCATGGAATGCTGGCTATTTATCCATCAGGATGCCACCCAGACAAACTTATTACTCTTAATAATGTGGCACCAAACGCTACAAAAAGAGCCTTAAAAGAAAAATACGGTTCTGAAACTTACAAGGATGTATGGCTTCGCAAGTTAAAACAAGAATATGATTTTAATATCAGCTTAATGCGGAATCGACAAAACGTATGGCTTTACGGGATGAAATGCAAAGAAGATTATAATTCTTGGAAAAAATTTCTAGACGAGTTTACTGAATAAAACAATTAATTAAAGAAAGGAATAACATGATAATAGGTGCAATTAACCAAGTAAGCTATAATAAAATAGCCAAAACTTCTTTTAAAAAAACAAACAATGTAACACCTTCAATCAATAATCAGCAGCTTAC
>CALVET010000031.1 GCA_944326675.1 Candidatus Gastranaerophilales bacterium | reverse complement strand
AAGCACAATCAGTTGTAATTGAAGTTGTTCCCGAATTTCCTCCGCCTCCTCCAAAACCAAAAACACTGGATGAGAATTTTTTAGTAATTAAAGGTGCAAAAGCAGCCGTAATACATGAAATTACAATAAGTGATATGAGCAGCTCAACTAAAGAGAATGCTCTCTTAGGGTGTGTTTTGATAATCATAAATTAATCCATTAATGCTATTTTTAGTCAATGAACATGTTACACCATGCTATTGATTGTAGTCAATACCTTTTAATCAATAAATATTAAAATAGTTTTATATGGATGATGACATTAAATTAATAAACCAAAAGAAAAAAATCCTCCTAAAGGCAATCGGAGAAATTGTTTTAGAAGAAAGAACAAAACTAAAAAAGGGGATAAATAAATTTTCTTTTGAGTATGATATAGGTAACGGCTTGCTTTCAAGACTTGAACACGGCTCAACAGATGCAAAAATAACAACTCTTTGGAAATTGGCAAATGCTTTTAACATGAGTTTTTCGCAACTTGCGCTAAAAATTGAAAATAAACTTCCAAAAGATTTTAATTTTTACGAATAAAAAACACTCTCTTAAAATAAGAGAGTGTTTTTTATTAAAAAAATTTAATTAAACCATAGCAGGCATTGCACCTTTAATTAACTCAATGAAGCTGTCTGCTTTAAGTGAAGCGCCGCCGATTAAGCCGCCATCAATTTCACTTTGAGCCATTTGTTCAACAATTGTTGAAGGTTTAACTGAACCACCATATAAAATTCTAATTTTATCAGCAACATCAGCTGAGTATAATTTAGCAATTACTTTTCTGATTTCGCCAATTGTTCTGTTTGCTTCAACTGCATCACATGATTTACCTGTTCCGATTGCCCAAATCGGTTCATAAGCAATAACTGATTTAGCTGCATCAGAAGCAGAAATACCTTCAAATGCTTTTGTAATTTGAGAAGCTAAGTGGCTGTCTGTAACGCCTTGTTCTCTTTGTTCAAGAGTTTCACCACAGCAAATAATAGGAATTAAGCCTTTTGCCAAAATTGCTTTTGCTTTTTGGTTGATAAATTCATCAGATTCGCCAAACATTTGTCTTCTTTCAGAGTGTCCTATTATAACATATTTAACATCGAAATCAGCCAACATATCCAATGAAACTTCACCTGTATAAGCACCTGATTCGTTAGGATTTACGTTTTGAGCGCTAAGAGCAATTTTGGGTTCATTTTTGATACAATCATGAACTTGCCACAAAGCTGTATAAGTAGGTGCAATAATAACTTCAGGCATTAAATTAGCATCCAATGATTTTACGCCATTAACAATACCTTCTGTTAATTCTTTAGCGGCAGCTTTATTATTATTCATTTTCCAGTTGCCTGCAATAATAGGTCTTCTTGACATATTTAACTCCTTAATTTTAATACTTACAGAAAATATTCTAGCATAAAATCAAGGAACAAGATAAAAAATTAAATAATACTTCTGTTTAATCTTTCCGTTCTGTTAACAGATAAAATGTTTCTTAACTTCATAATCGCTTGGGCGTGAAGCTGACAAACACGGGACTCAGAAACATTAATAGCTTCGCCGATTTCTTTAAGAGTCATGTTTTCGTGGTAATAAAACACCAACAGAGTTCTTTCTCTTTCAGGGAGTTTTTTTAGCGCCAATTCCAATTCCTTTTTTGCATCAACTTTTTCAATCTCATCTTCGGGGCGAGAAGAATTTTCGTCTTCAATCGTATCAATTATTTCAACACTGTCTTCGCCTGAGCCTTTTTTATCATAAATTGAATTAACGCTCACATCACAAGACATTATTTCAACAACTTTGTCTTCACTCAATCCCATTACATCGGCGATTTCTTTGGTTGTGGGAGCTCTGCCGATTTGTTGTTTTAATCGTTCAGTTGCAACTTTGACTTCTTTAATTTTTCTTCTTAAAGTTCTTGGAAGCCAATCCGACGACCGTATTTTATCTATAATTGCACCCCTGATTCTCATAAGAGCATAGGATTCAAATTTTGCCCCTTTGCTTGGGTGATATTTCTCAATAGCATCAATCAAACCTTCAATCCCGAAAGAAACGATATCTTCAAACGAAAAGCTGGGAGGCAGGTTAACTTTTATTCTGCCTACTACATATTTAGCAAGATATATGTACTGGACAATTAATTTATCTCTATATTCTCTTGATTGCCTGTTATCAAGATACAGCTGCCATAATTGAGCCAATTCCTCGTCTGAAAGTCTGTTTATTTTTTTATATGAATCAATATCTGTAGTCTGACTCATTTTCTAGCTCTTATTTCCCCAAAGTTTAAAATTAATATACTGTTTATTTTCCAAAAAGGACACTATAATGTCATCATCTAAATAATTGAATGACTATTGTGATGTTTCAAGATTTTTATTAATCATCTTTTTGGATTTATCAACATTTTTCATTTTTTTATTTATAGCTTTGATTTCTTTTTTTAGAGCCTTACAATTTGCTTCGACTCTTTCTTTTTCATTTAAAGCTTCATTATATTTAGAAGTAACAACGGCAAGCTCTTGCCTTAATTCAACCTGTGCATCATCAAGGTTAATTAAAGCATTATTGAATTTTTGTTCTTTAAGCGTTGTTGATCTGTATGTTGAATTAACATTAGTTGTACTTGTTGTTTTACTTGTATCGACAGCAGGTTGAAGCTTAACCTCGGTTGCCTTATCCATAGAATCAAAAACCGTATCCATTGCATAAGTTGTTTGCAAGGTCATAAATAAAACAAATGTATAAAGTAATATTTTTTTCATAGCTTCTCCATTACTATTCCATATCTTAATTTTATTTTACTAAGCGAATAAATAAGGGTCAATTTAAAATCAAATAATTACACTTTTTATTTGATTTAATTTTATAAAAGAATATAATAAATCTATGAATAAAGCATATTTAATGGCACTACTTTTATCGACCCTTGCAGGTCTTTCAACAATAATCGGCGGGTTTGTAACCTTTTTTATTAAGGAAAATTCGCTAAAATTTTTATCCTTCGGACTTGGATTATCTGCCGGAGTGATGATATTTATATCATTGGTTGATTTATATCCTGAAGCTTGCGAAATGCTAAAAAGCCAGCTTGGAGAAAACTTTGTATGGCTTGCAATAATATTTTTTGCACTGGGAATACTAATCGCTGTTTTGATAGATTTTTTTATTCCCGATCACATTCAAGGGCAAATGTTTAACAAGCAAATCGGTGCAAATGAAAAAAATATTGATAGCGCCGATTGTGCCAAAAATGAAAATGCTGTTATTTCAATTGGAAAGGTTAGAAAAGCAGGCATTTTAACGGCAATTGTAGTTGCTGTTCACAATCTTCCTGAAGGTCTTGCAACATTTTTTATGACCGCACAGGATGTTATGCTCGGGCTTGGTATAGTATTTGCAATAGCAATACACAATATTCCCGAGGGTATGGCAATATCTATTCCTGTTTATCAAGCTACACATTCAAAAAGAAAAGCTTTTTGGTACTCGTTTTTATCAGGTATGGCAGAACCCGTGGGAGGTGTAGTCGGTTTTATTATAATTAAAGCCCTGTTTCCCGATTTATGTATCGGGATGTTATTTGCCCTTGTTGCAGGAATTATGACTTATATCTCACTTGATACACTGCTTCCACTGTCAAAAGATTATGACACAGGACACTATTCAATAAGCGGGGTTGTTTTTGGTTTAATAACAATGGGTGTAGCCCTTATTTTACTTGGTTAAACCTTAATATTTTCGAACTAATTTAATAAAAGTGTCATAATACGTCTTAAATTTAGTAATCGAATTAATCGAACAAGCCATTTTTAAAATATATCTTGGTCTTAAATAATATTCTTTATTAAACTTTTTGTTATATTCATATATTTCATCTGCTGTTAAACTGTATGATTTTACGCTTGGAAAATAATACGGCTTTTCAAAATTAATTTCACCAAGCCTGTTTTTTAAAGCATAATCATAAAATTTAGTACCTTGCAGGGCGGTTGCAGTATAAAAACTTGCAAACTCCGTATTTAATTCTTTAGCAAGTTTATATGTTTCCAGTATTGTTTCTTTTGTTTCCCAAGGTAAACCCAAAACATAATATGCATAAATTTGTATGCGATATTTTTTTATTAAAGCAATTGCATTTTTAATTTGTTCAATTGTAATTTTTTTACCCATTTTATCAAGTAATTCTTGAGAGGCGCTTTCAATACCTATAGATAATAAATTACAACCTGCTTTTTTTAATAAAGCTAAAGTTTGCTCATTTAATGTGTCCGCTCTTGTGTTAGCGCTAAAATTAATTTTTAGATTATTTTCCGTAATCTTTCTGCATAATCTTTGCACCCAAAGATTATCCTGATTGAAAATATCAGACCAAAATATAAAATCTTTAATATTATATTTTTCAACACATTCTTTAATTTCATCAATTATCAAGTCAACACTTCTATATCTGACTTTTTTTCCGTTTAGAGGAGTTGCAAGACAGAAGAAACAATGATTTGGACACCCTTTTGAAACCCTGATTATAGTTTGCGGTTTTCTTGTATCAGGACGTACATATATATTGTTATCTATTAAATCTCTATCTAAAAAAGGAAGATAATCAAGATTTTTAGATAATTCTCTATCCGGTGTAGAGGTTATCTTATTATTAATTTGATATGTAATTCCTTTTATTGTTTTAAAATCGTTATATTGAATAATTTCTTCAAAAGCAGGCTCGATTTCACCCCGCAGCGCAATATCAATTTCAGGATATTGCTGCATAATTGAATATGAATTGAAATTAAAAATTGCACCTTTAACTATTACAACAGTATCTTCCAATAATTCTCTTGCTTGAGTTAAAATAGATAAATCCTGCTCAAGATTGGTAGAAGCAACATTTAAAACCAAAAAATCAGGCTTAAATACTCTTATATCTCTTAAAAAATCGTATACATTTTCATTTTTTAAGCTATAGTCTTTAAATTTTGTTTCATATCCGTATTTTTTAGCTATTGAAGATAAACTCATCATATCAACAGGCGGCAAGGGCGGAATAATTAATAAATCTCCCGTTGGCTGCTGACATCTGTCTTCTCTGTTCATAACAGGAGAAGGCGGATATATAAAAAATATTTTTTGCCTGTTTTTAGTCATTATTTATTTCTTTTTATTCTCATTTTAAGAACACTTTTTACTATAAAATTTATAATGTTTTGAGGTAAAAAACGGCTCAATTTAGCAATTTTTGCATCAAAACCTATATTATACACCTCTTTTGGTTTTTTAAGTTCGATAATGTGGGCAATTTTTTTTGCAACATATATCGGATTTGTTGCTTTTAGGGAATTTTTATTTGCGTTATCAATAAGAAACTTCTTAATTTCATCAAACTTAGAATCAGACTTTGTCAAACATTCTTCGTTTAATTTTATTGAACTCTCCCAAAATTTTGTTGCTACCGCCCCGGGTCTTATTGAAACCACTTTTATATTACTTTCAACAGAATATAAATTCAACAATATATCAGCGCTTTGTTTCGAAATGCAATAGGGACTTAAATAAGGAAAAATTCCATAACTCGCCATTGAGCTTATATTAATAAGTCTTCCGTTTTCTTTTAAAGAAGGACAAAAATACTTAATAATTCTCAAAAGTCCAAACAAGTTAATATCCAGCTGTTTTTTTAACTCGAGCTCATTTAATTCTTCAACCGCACCTGCTATTGCAATTCCCGCAAAATTAACAATTGCGTCAAATTTTATGTTATTAATTTTTTCTTTCAGATGTAAAAAATCCATCTCGTTTGTTATATCAAGATAAAACTCATGGATTTTTTTATCCATGACACCTGTTTGGCGACTTGTTGCAAAAATCTTATATTCCGGTTTTTGCTTTAATTCCTCTATTGTATATTGGGCAAGCTCAGAGCTTGAGCCGATTATTAAAATATTTTTATCCATAACATATCTATTTTATTTTAAAGATAAAAAATATTCAAAAATAAATTTCAAAAATAAGAAAATTTACAATATTACAATAAAATAAATTTTATGCTATATTTAAAGGATATGAAAAAGATTCTTGTATCAGGATACATAGGGTTTAACAACTTTGGAGATGAGGCAATTTTTCTTGCTCTTTCAAAACATTTAAAAAGTTTAGGCTTTAAAGTCAGCGTTTTGTGCAACAATAAAAACGAAGTTCAAAAAACATACAATGTATTAACATATAACTATAAATGCCCTTTTGAAATATTAAAGGCAATTTTTTTAAACGATATTTTAATATCAGGGGGCGGAAGTCTTTTACAAAACAAAACCAGCAATTTTAGTTTAATATATTACCTTTTTATTATTTTTCTTGCAAAAATTTTTAATAAAAAGGTTGTTATTTTTGCACAGGGAATTGAACCGATAAAAGGAAATTTTTTTGAATTTATAACAAAAACAGTTCTAAAAATGACAAATTTTATTACAGTTCGTGATAAAAAAAGTCAGAATTTGCTAAATTCGTGGAATATAAAATCAGAGTTAGTTTCAGATCCTGCATATTCTCTTATTGAAAATATTGAAATCAACCGACAAAATAAAGAGGGTTTAATAGTTCAGCTGAGAAGCTTTCAGGGCATAGATGATAAATTTATCTCAAATTTAGCGGAAATTATCTCAAAATATTATAAAAATAAAATTAAAGTATTATCTTTACAAAACGATTACGATAAAGATATTTGTCTTAGATTTACAGAAAAACTTAAACAAAATAATATAAAAGCTGAATTTATTCCCTATAAAGGAATAAAAGAAACAATTGAAATAATAAACAATGCAAGATACATGATTTCAACAAGACTTCACGGTTTAATCATTTCAACAGCACTTAAAACAAAAAGTTTCGGTTTAATATATGACGAAAAAATAAAAACTCTTTGTGAAGAATTGAATATTGAAAACATTGAAATAAAAAACTGTCAAAAAGACGAGCTTAATATGAAACTAAATGCCTTTTTCAATAGCAATTCAGATAAAGACCATCCATACAGGCCTTTTGTTTGGGATTGTATAGATAACGTTATAGCAAAATAAAAGGAGAAAATTATGATAGTAGCAAGCATAGATTTAATGGATGGCAAAGCAGTTCAACTGCAACAAGGTAAAACAAAAGTACTGGAGCGCGAAGATGTTTTGGATTTAGCAAAATATTACGCTCGTTTTGGTGAAGTTGCAGTTATCGACCTTGATAGCGCAATGAATACAGGCAAAAATAACGAAGATTTAATTAAAAAAATATGCAAAATTGCCCCTTGTAGAGTAGGCGGCGGAATTAGAACAATTGAAAAAGCCAAAAAGGTTCTTTCTTGGGGTGCTAAAAAAATAATCATAGGAACAGCAGCAAGCGAAGACTTTTTATCTAAACTTCCAAAGTCAAGAGTTTTAGTTGCAATTGATTCTCGTGACGGAAAAATTACCACAAAAGGCTGGCAAGAAGTAAGCGAATTTTCAACTCTGGATTATGTTAAAAGGTTTGAAAATTACTGCTGCGGTTTTCTTTTTACAATTGTAGAAAGAGAAGGCATGATGCAAGGCACTAATATTGATTTTATTAAAGAAATCGCCTCTTCAACCAAAAAACCCATAACAGCAGCAGGGGGAATTTCCTCAATAGAAGAAATTGTTGAACTTGAAAAAAATAACATAAATTGCCAATTGGGAATGTGCATTTATACAGGCAAAGTTAACCTTGAAGATGCCTTCTGCGCTTGTTTGAACTTTGAAAAACAAGGAGGATTAATTCCGACTATCGTTCAAGATAAACTCACAAAACAAGTTCTTATGCTTGCTTATTCAAGCCCTGAATCATTAAAAAAATCTTTCAAGGAAGGTTTTGCAACCTATTATTCACGCTCAAGAAACGAGCTTTGGACAAAAGGAGAAACCTCAGGCAACACTCAAGAGCTTTTAAATGCAAAGTTTGATTGTGATAAAGACGCAATATTATTTACTGTATCTCAAAAAGGAAAAGCTTGTCATTTAGAAAGATACAGCTGTTTTGAAGATAAAAACTTTACGTTAGAAGAACTTTTTGAACTAATTGAAGACAGAAAAGAAAAAATGCCGCTTAATAGCTATACTACAAAGCTTTTTAACGATGAATTTTACCTAAAAAGAAAAATCATGGAAGAAGCTTTTGAAGCCGTAAATTTTGAACAAGGAGACGGTTTAGGCTGGGAAGCAGCTGATTTAATCTATCACTTATTTGTATTTATGGCGCTTCACAATACGACATTTGAAGATGTAAGAAACAACTTAAAATCGAGAGCAAAATCATGAAAACAATAAAATACGATGAAATTGATGAAAGTTTCTTTCAAAAAATTGATTTTGAACACCTTGTCTCAGTTGATGAAATAATAAACAAGGTTAAATTACAAGGTGATAAAGCCCTAATTGAATTATCCGAAATATTCAATGACGGTACTTTTAAATCAAATAAAGATTTCATTGTAAGCGAAAAAGAAATAGAACTGTCTTATAAAAATATAGATAAAGAACTCTTAAGCGCACTAAAAACAGCAATTAAAAACGTTGAAGAATTTTCAATTCAACAGTTAAATTCGATAAAAGAATTTGAATTTGAAAAAGAAAATTCGTTTTTAGCCCAAAAAATTGTGCCTCTAAAAAGAGCACTTTGCTATTGCCCAGGGGGAAATTATCCTCTTTTGAGCAGCTGCTATATGACAATAATTCCCGCTAAAATCGCAGGGGTTGAAGAAATTTATTTGACAAGCCCAAGGATTTCAGCTGAAGTTATAGTCAGCGCCCATCTTTCAGGCGCAACAAAAATCTATAAACTGGGCGGCGCTCAGGCAATTGCAGCTTTTGCATACGGGACAGAAAGCATTAAACAAGTTGATAAAATTACAGGTCCGGGGAATAAATTTGTAACAGCAGCCAAAAAATCAATATACGGTCAATGCGATATAGATTTTATAGCAGGACCATCCGAGGTTTTAATTATAGCTGATGATATGAAAGATTCAAAATTAATTGCAGCAGACATGTTAGCTCAATGCGAACATGATAAAGACGCAAGAAGTTATTTAATCACAAATAATGAAAATTTAGCAAAACAAGTTGAAATTGAAGCACAAGAAATATTAAAAACCTTAAAAACTAAAGATATTGCAAAAGTTTCATTTAAAAATTCAATTTGTGTTATAGTTGATAATATAAATCAAGCAATAGACTTAACAAACAAAAGAGCTCCGGAACATTTAGAACTACTTACAAAAAATGCCGATGAAATTAAAAACTCATTCACAAATTACGGCTCATTGTTTATCGGGAAAAATTGTGCGGAAGTTTTTGGAGATTATTGCTCAGGAACAAACCATGTTCTACCTACCAATAAATGTGCTAAATATACAGGAGGATTATCTGTTTTTGATTACATTAAAATATTAACTTATCAAAAATTATCAGATAAATATAGTAAAAAATTAGCCGAAACTGCTTCTATATTGGCACAAAAAGAAGGCTTGTATGCACACAAGCTGGCAGCAGATTTAAGGAGATAATATTGAAACTAAAAGGGGATTTTAAAGAATTTAAAAATAAATATGCTTTTGAAATTATTTCTGCATTTGTTAATGCTCTGTTTAAATTTGAAAAAATATTTTATAGCTGCAAATGTATTAATTATCCGAAAGAAAAATGCATTTTTGCACTCTGGCATGCGCACCAATGCGGAGTATTTTCTTGCAATTTAAATCGAAAAACCTGCATAATGGTTTCAAGCTCAAAAGACGGTGAAATAATTTCAAGAGCGGCAAACGCAGTCGGAGTTGAAACCGTTAGAGGTTCTAAAACAAGGGGCGGCGCAAAAGCGAGCCTTGAATTAATTAAAAGAATTAAAGAAGAAAATGTAAACGGCGCTCTCACAATTGACGGCCCAAAAGGACCAAACAGGATTGTTAAAAAAGGAATTATTGAAATTGCTAAAATGGCCCAAGTTCCGATTGTTCCAGCCGTTTATTGGAGTCCGCAAAAATTATTCTTAAAATTTAAATCCTGGGACAGTTTCAGATTTCCTCTTATCGGAACAAAATTGGTTATGCTTTTTGGTGAACCGATTTATGTACCTGAAAATCCAAATGATGAAACAATTGAAACAATCAGAAAAAAAATTGAAAACGATTTAAATAACCTATATAAAGATTTAAAACAAAATTATAAAAAATATTTAAAACAAAAAAATTAAAGCCCGACATATATCGGGCTTTTTTATTATATATTTTCTTTTTCGAATTTTTCCATAAATTCAACAAGCTTAACTACACCCTCAATTGGCATAGCATTATATATTGAAGCCCTCATTCCTCCTACGGTTCTATGTCCTTTTAATTGAACAAATCCATTATTTTTTGCTTCTTCAATGAATTTTTTATCCATTTCATCATTTCCGGTTACAAAAGGAACATTCATTAAAGAACGAGAATTCTTTTCAACCGTACCTTTGAACAGTTTTGATTTATCAAGAAAATCATATAAAATTTTGGCTTTCTTTTCGTTTATTTCTTTCATTTTTTCAAGTCCGCCAAGTTTTTTAAGCCATTTAAACACTAAACCGCAAATATAAATTCCGTATGCCGGAGGTGTATTATATAAACTGTCATTATCAGCGTGGATTTTATAGCTCAACATCGTAGGACACCATTTCGGAAGATTATCATTCAGCAAATCTTCTCTTATTATAACAATTTGAACACCCGCCGGACCGACATTTTTTTGTACACCTGCAAAAATTAAACCGTACTTTGTAACATCAACAGGTTCAGATAAAAAGCATGATGACATATCTGAAACCAATATTTTACCTTTTGTGTTTGGTAATGTATGAAATTTTGTGCCGTAAATTGTATTATTTTCGCAAATATAAACATAATCGGCGTCAGGTGAAATATCTAAATCAGAGCAATCCGGAATATATGAAAAAGTCTTATCTTCGCTAGTTGCAATTTTATTTATTTTGCCGTATTTTTGAGCCTCAACATAAGCCTTTTTAGCCCATTGACCCGTTACAATGTAGTCTGCAACTCCATTTTTTAAAAGATTAATGGGAACCATTGAAAATTGCAAATGTGCACCGCCTTGCAAAAACAAAACTTTGTAATTATCAGGTATATTCATTAATTCTCTTAAATCTTTTTCAGCTGTTTTTATAATTTCATCATAAGTTTTAGATCGGTGTGACATTTCCATTACGCTCATGCCTGAATTATGATAATTTAACATATCATCTCTGGCACTTTCTAAAACTTCAACCGGCAAAACTGCGGGTCCTGCTGAAAAATTATAAACTCTGTTATATTTTTGACTCATATTTTAATCCCTTCTTTTTTCTTATACACTCTTTGCAAAACAGCACCAGGTCGAGACTCTTTCAATTTTTGCATTTACAAAATCGCCTATATTATAGGTTTTATTATCAGTTAAATGTACCACTTTATTATTTCTTGTTCTTCCCTGATAAACGCCGTCTTTAACCTCGTCAATTAATATTTCAAGAGTTTTTCCAATGTATTTTTCATTGGATTTCAAACTTGCAGCTTTTACTTTGTCATTTAAAATTTGAAGCCTTTTCTTTTTGGTCTCTTCATCAATAAATTTATCCGTCATTTTACCCGCTTTTGTAATGGGGCGGGGAGAATATGCTGCAGTATTAGAGTAATCAAGCTCTAATTCATCAATAGCCTTTATCGTATCCAAAAATTCTTCCTCTATTTCAGATGGAAATCCTGCAATAAAATCAGATGTTATTGTAACGTTTTCAATGGAATTTCTGATTTTTTTCACAATTTTACTATACTGTTCAACATTATAACGTCTGTTCATTTCTTTTAAAATTCTATCGTTTCCTGATTGCATGGGAATATGAAAACATTCACAAATATGAGTTGAATTTTTAACAACATCAATTACTTCATCAGTTATATCTGTAGGATATGACGAAGTAAACCTGATTCTAAAATTACCCTCAAGCTTGTCCAATTCTTTTAATAATTTGGCAAAATTGGTTCCGTCTTTAAGATTTTTACCGTAACTGTCCACGTTCTGACCCAAAAGAGTAATTTCTTTAAAGCCTTGAGATAAAATATTTTTAGCCTCTTTAACAACCGCTTCAATTGTTCTTGAGCGTTCACGACCTCTTGTATAAGGTACAACACAATATGAACAAAAATTATTACACCCCTCCATTATAGGAAGCCAAGCATTAACGCTTTTTTGTCTTATAATTTTATAATCATTTTCGCAAATAGGCTCATCATCAAGGCAGCACACCCTTTTTTCTTCAATTTCTTTTAATAATTCGGGAAGCTCATATATATTTCTTGTTCCAAAAACCAAATCAAGATAAGGGAATTTTTTTAATAAATTTTCACCCTCTAATTGGGCAACACATCCGCAAATCCCGATTTTAACCGTTTTTCCTTCTTTTTTCTTTTCTTTTTTAATTCTTCCCCAATTGCCAAGTCTTGAATACGCCTTATCTGCAGATAATTGCCTTATTGCACAGGTGTTTACAATAAATAAATCAGCGTCATTTTCCAATTCTGTCTGCTCCCAGCCAAAATGAGATAACATTCCCAAAATTCGCTCAGTATCTGATTTATTCATTTGACAACCAAGAGTATCTATAAATATTTTTTTCATAATCATTCCTATACTATCTTAGAGCCTGCAATATGCTCCAATCTTTCCATTCTTTCTTTCAATGCACCGCTTGGGAAATAATAAGGATTAACAGTCATTATTTTTGCGGCAATATTAGGATAAAAATATATAAATCTTAATTCGCTGTCTACCAAAGGTTTTTGAGTATGTACATTTGCATAACGACATAATTCAAGAATATTTCTTGCTTCGTCTTCATCGTGAAATTCCAGTTCTAAGCCGTCAAATACATTTCTAAAACCTCTGATACCGCCGTATTCTCCAACTGTAATCATTCGTCCTGTCTCAATAACCTCGGGTTCACCTCTTCCCAATTCTTCATAATCATATAATTCATAATTTCTTCTGTCTTTCAAGGCGCCATCTGCGTGAATTCCTGACTCATGAGCAAAAGCATTAGCTCCCATTGCAACCTGATTGACAGGAATTGGAACCCCAAAAGCATAAGAAGTATATTTAGCTAATTTCCATGCTTTTGATATATCTATCTGAGGGTCAATTTTATATTTATCTTTAAAACCGCTTGATTTCGTTATTGCCAAAATACAAGAAACCAAATCCGCATTTCCGGCGCGTTCTCCCATGCCATTTATTGCAGTATTAATCCAAGCGTCAACTCCTGCGTCAATTGCCGCCTTTGCTCCCATGACAGAACAACCTGTTGCCATGCCAAGGTCATTATGAAAATGAAGCTCTATATCCATTTTAGTTTCTTTAGCTAAAAGATAAATTCTGTCATAAGCCGTCTTAGGGTCGTCAAAACCAAGTGTATCACAATATCTGAATCGTGTTGCACCATATTTTTTGCATTCTTTAGCATATTCAATTAAATAATCAATATCTGACCTTGAAGCATCTTCAGCATTTACCCCGATTACTTTAGCGTTTTGAATAATTGCCTCATTTATAGCTTCAAGAGTAGAATTCAAGACATCTTTTGCCGTTTTTTTACCTTGATATTTACCTGTAATCATCTGCTGTGAAGTAGATTGAGATAAATTAATATATTTTAGCTTCGGAACGTTTTTAAATGATTCGATAACATCTTCTTTAAGCGCTCTCATCCAGCCTGAAAGAACAGTTTTATTTATTACGCCTCTTTCAACAAGCTCCAAATTGCCGTTAAGATAGTTGATTTCATGCTGAGTTGTGGGGAAGCCGAACTCTGATTGATTAATACCCATCTCATTAAGCATGAGATTTATTATGGTTTTTTGTAATTTTGCAAGCCCCAAACGAGAAGTTTGAACACCGTCTCTGTTTGTTACATCTACAAATTTTATATAGTTCATCATTCCCCCAAAATAAAGTAATACAGTAATTATAGCATAATAATATATATATCTTATAATGTAACAAAAGATAATAAACATTTGTAAATTTACAAAAAACATGTTGATTTATTTATATATTGATATAAAATAAAGATATTCAGTAAGATATAATAGAGAATTATTTTCTCGTGAGGAAAAATGCAAATTAATAATTTAAATTGTTGTAGACCTAAGCAACGAAACTTAAACTTTACGGGCGATAACGTCAATGAGAACAAAAAACGAATGCGCCGTAAGCATTACGAGGAAATGAGCGATGATGTACTGATGGCGAGAAGTGTAATTAAGGCGCATTATAGCACCAAGCATAGTCTTAAAGGGCAATTACTGAATGCGATGCCAAAAATTACAACATCACTTGTATTAACAGGTTTAACATTAACCCAACCCGGGAAACTATCAGCAAAGGCTGCAGCAGGGTTGGGTTTTTTAGCTCTTTTTAAAGGTTTAAATTCAACTTTTGAAGCTTCAGACAAAGCTGTTGATAAACTTTTTGAAAAAACCCCAAAAACAAAAGAAAACGAAAAAAATAAATTAATGATGAAAGCGGGAACATTCCTTGCAACAACAGGAATTTTATCATTATCAGCACTTGTTGGTTTTAAAGCAGGCAAAAAAATCGCAAACAAACATTTTGCACCTGCCGTAAACTTCCTAAAGAAAGAAGCTTCAACTCTTGCTAGTGAAATAGATAACACAAAACTCGGCAAATTTGTTCAAGATGTGGTTATGCCTTTTAATCAAAAAAATCAAAAACTTGCTAATTTACAAAGAACAGTTCTTCCCTTTGGAATATTAGCAGGCGGCTTGGGTGTACAAAGCGCCCTTGTAAAAAGTGTATCAAAAGATGTTAAAAATAAATCAGTTGAAAATTACATTAAAGGTAAACTAATCCAAGAAAAAGCCAGAGAAGATTTCAAAAAAATTGATGCTCTTGAAGTTTAGGAGATAATTAGATGCAGGGTTTAATTGCAGTCTTTTTAGGTGGCGGTATAGGAGCGAGCTTAAGATATTTAACAGGATTACTTTTTATAAAAACAACAGGTTTTCCTTATCTTGCAACTTTTAGCGTAAATATTATCGGTTGTTTTATAATCGGAATAATGTATGCCTTGACTTTAAAATATTCAATTCCAAACAATTTAAAACTATTCATTATGGTTGGGCTTTTAGGCGGATTAACAACTTTTTCATCCTTTTGCCTTGAAAATTTCATCTTTTTAAAAGAAGGAAAGTTTCTGCATTTTATCGCCAACATCTTACTAAGCCTAATTATAGGTTTAATTGCAACAATAATCGGTTATTATATATTTTCTGGAAAATAATTAATCTTTTAGCGCTGAAAGCATAGCTATATTTGTCCAGAATAAAAATTGCAACTGCGGTCTAAACCAAATTGTATCAAACAACCCATGACCTATAATAGCTAAAATCATTAAAATTATACTTAAAGACAATATTTGTACATTAACATCTTTAGATTTTATACAATAATTTAAGCAAGTTTTTAATACCATAACAATGAAAACAATAAATGCAATTAAAGCGAAAATTCCGCTTTCGACTGCAATTTCCAATGGAACGCAGTATGAACCCAAAGCATCAAAACCTGATTTCATATATAATCCATATATTTCTCTAAAGTTTTGATTGCCAACTCCTATTCCGAAAATAGGGTTATCTAAAAACATATTAAAAGCGGATTCATAAACATTTAACCTGAAAGAAATTGAGCTATCTGCTCTAAGAGCAAAAATTGATTCTATTCTTCGAGATATTGCAGGATTAAAAACCATGAAACAAAAAAGCGCCAAAGTTAAAAAAGAAGCAATATTTTTATATCTTTTCTTAATATTTGATAAACCGCCAAATTGTTTTTGAATGTAATATATTAAAGCAAACAGCAAAGCGGGGAAAAACAATAAAAAGCCTAGATATGCCCCCCTGCAGCCGGTTACAATAATCGCCAATATATTAACAAAAAACAAACCGCAATATAAAAGAGCTCTTTTTTTGTTGTTTTTTGATAAACTGTTTAAAATTAAAAATACAAAACTTGATAGTCCGCACAACAAATAACCTGCAAGCAAATTAGGATTATAAGGCTTCAGGGTTCCATAAGCTCTTGATACTATTTCTTCAGGATTGATGTTTGTTGTATCCTGCCAGCCTGATATTTCGCTTACTCCACACATATTTTGAGCAATTGCAATAAAAGATTCAAAGCTCATTAAAATTGCAGTTATAAAGATTGTCGGAAATATTTTATTTTTATTATCTTTAAAAAATAATGACGCACTAAAGAAAAATAATGTATAAATAAATGTTTTAATATAACCATGAAGACTCAAGCTGAATAATGTTGAAGCCAACAGGCTGACTGTAACAATTAAAAAATATATAAATAAAGCTTTGTGATAATTTTTAAATTTAAAATCACCGCTAAAATTAAAAATATTTTTAAATACAACAAGCGCACTAAATACAAGCGCCAATCCACCCATGTATTCACTGTTGAGTATTACAGCAGAAACCAATATTAACAACATAACAAAATAAGCTATGTTATCAATATTTTCCATAAAAAAACTGTTGTTAATGAATTTTTTTATACTATTGAACATCTTGATTCATCTTTGTATGCTTATCTAAATCTTCATGAACATTATCTTTCGGCTCAGGGCTTACCGTAACATTTGAAATTACGCCGTTTACTTTATATTTAGTACCTTCTAATGTTATAGGTATGCCAATCTTAACCTTATTTCCGCCGACAACCGCATCTCCATCTTTTGTAATTTTTGCATTATCAACTATTTTTACAATGTAATCATATTGATATGGTGTTGATTCGTCATTTACGACTATATAAGGTTTTTTAGAATTTATTGCAGGAAGCATAATTTTTCTTTTGTCATATTTAACATCTTTAATTTTTAATTTAGTATAAGGAACATTTCTGATTGTTATAAATGTTTCATCTCCTGCTTTAAACAATTGTTCTTTAGCAGTTAGAGATACTCCTCTTAAATAAATTTCCATTTCGATATCGGTAGTTGTTTCAATTTGGTTTGATGATGTGGCTCTTTTTCCGCTAAAAGTCAGAAAACCTACCACTAAACCGATTAATATAATACCGATAATAAGATAATCAAAAGGTCTTAATTTTTTTACAAAATTCATTTTTTTAATCCTTTTCCTTCTATATTTTAATTTCTTCTTTCAAATCCTCGCAAGTAACCGTATGACAACCAAAATATCTTATCACGATACTTGCTGCAAGATTTCCGATTTTCATTGCAATTTCGCCTTCTAAACCTGCACACAAACCAAGAGCAAATGCGGCAACAACAGTATCACCCGCACCTGTTACATCAAAAACTTCTTTTTTGTTATAAGCAGGTATTTTTTTGCAAACTGTTTTTCCGTTTTCTTTTTCAAATAAAGCCATGCCATTTTCACCGCGAGTCAGAAGAACTTTTTCTAAATCCAATTCTTTGAGTAATTTTTCACCTGCCTTATATAGCGTTTCGTCATCTTTTATAAAAAAGCCGGTTTGCTTTTCGCTATCGGGTTGGTTAGGAGTAATAGCGTAAACTCCTTTATATTTTTTCATGTCTTTTTGAATATCTGCAATAACTAGAACATTGTGTTTTTTTGCTTCTGCTATTGTTTCATTTATTATGTTTTGAGTCAAACAGCCTAAATGATAATCCGATAAAATCACACCATCGAAGTCTTTAAGAGATTTTTTAATATTTTCTATAACTTTTGCTTCAATTTCAGAATTTAACGGCGTTTTTGTTTGCCTGTCTATCCTTACAATTTGCTGGGTAATACTTTGATTACAAGAACCTGAAATACGGGTTTTAGTGGTGGTTTTCCTTGTTTTATCCATTACCATTAAATCTGTTTTTATGTTTTTTTCTTCCAGAATTTTAAGAAGTTCTCTTCCATAGTAATCATCGCCATATACACCAAGAGCGCTTACTTTTCCGCAATTCAGGCTTGAAACATTGTTTGCAGCATTAGAAGCAGCACCAAGTATTTTTTTTGTTTCGTAGTGTTCTAAAATTAATACGGGAGCTTCCCTTGAAATTCTTTCCGTATTTCCATATATCATTTCATCAAGAGCAAAATCACCTATAACAAGAATTTTAGGCTCTTTTAATCTATCAATATATTTAATTAAATCTCTGTTTTCCATACATTCCTCTAGTGGTTTTATATTACCATAAAATTTATTTTTTGTATTTTTCACATCTCAATTTGTATTGAATATCTTCTAAAAGCTTTCTGTTAATTGATAATAAATCTCCTACAATCGCAAGTATAAAACACACAAAAGATAAAACAAAAATTATAGTTGCCAATATTAAAGATTGGACATGTCCATCCCCGTCAAAATTCAAGAAAAACCATAAATATCTAAACGCAATCAAAAGTCCGATAAACAAAAATATAAAAGCATTTATGATAAAAAATCTTGCCGGTCGATAGATAATAAAAAAACGAATTAAATTTTTTGCCTGCTTAAAAATATAATCAAAGTCATTTTTAAAAAGCTTTGACTTTCTGTTTTTTTGCTCATTCACTCTAATGTGAACATTTTTTACTTTTAAATTTTTATTTTTTGCTTGAAGAATTGTTTCAATAGTATAACTAAACGGATTAAAAACATTCATGTTAAGCAAAGCTTCTTTTGAAAATGCCCTAAAACCGCTTGCTGCATCTTTAACATTAATTCCTGAAATTAATTTAACCATCAAAGAACCAAATTTTTGCATGGTTTTTTTAAAAAAAGAAAATGAATTAATATTATTAATATCTCTTGTTCCTATGACCACATCCGCAGTTTTATTTATTATCGGCTCAATTAATTTATCTATATCATAAGCACAATATTGATTATCTCCATCAATATTAACCAAAATATCTGCCCCGGCAGAAAGGGCATAATCAACACCTGTCATAAATGTATAGGATAAGCCTTTGTTTATTGGAGATTTTATTACTTTATTAACACCATATTCTAAAGCAATTTTAGAAGTATCATCAGAACTTCCGTCATCAAGCACCACAACTTGAATATTATCTATTGCCGAAAGTTTTTCAGGTAAATTTTTTAAAACCTCTAAAACAGAGTCCTGTTCGTTATAACAAGGTATTTGAATTACCAATTTCATAAGGTCATTATACACCAAATGGAGGATATTTAAAAATAATTGTTAAAGAAATAAAAAAAATGGCACGATAAAAAAAATGTAAATCAAATTAAATTAAAAATTATATACACACCATATAACTTTATTGTCATCCTTATTAGAGCCTATTGTATACATTATACAATAGCTTTTTTTTGTAAATTAATCTATAAAATTCATTTTTAGTTGTATAAAAAACTTAAAAAAATGGGAGCTATTGCTCCCTTATGATATCAAAACACAAAAAATAACATAAATCGGGTTTTAATTTTTTGTACAGTATTTAGGACAGTAGTAGATACTTGTTCCTACCATACTACACAAACTGTTAATACCGAGCGTATATCCTGAAGCGCAAGATTTGCAAGATGGACCCGAACCAAATGGCGGTACTACTATTCCTCCTGATGATTCCGGTTCACATTCTAAACATCCTTCCTTGCCTTCGCATTGACTATTAGCACATCCCCAATCATATAAAGTATACCCGCTTTTACATGCACTACATTTATTTGCATTACAAGTTTTGCAATTTGCTCCATATTTTGACTTGCAAGTTTTACAAGTAGCTCCATTTGGATAATATCCGCTAACACAGGCAGTACAACTTGTTTCATTACATGTTTTACAGTTTTCACCATATTTTACATTGCATATCGGTTTGCAGCTGCCGCCTGAAAGAGTGTATCCGTCAGCACAACTTGTACATTGATTTAAATCACACCCTGTACAATTTTC
>CALVET010000030.1 GCA_944326675.1 Candidatus Gastranaerophilales bacterium | reverse complement strand
GATGTTAAGGTAAATTTCATACCCTAAAATTGAGCGTTAAAAAGACCCTATTAAGGGTCTTTTAGTATATGGGGCAGGTGATGGCAACAGTATTGAATTTATTACGCTTACGCTATAAATTCATACTTTGCATCCTTAAAATCACGAAATCAAAGATTTCGGATTTTCTGTAGGGTTCTCACCCACTTTACGGGTCTTGTGACCCGTGTGAGTTTAAGCACAACCAAAATAAAACAGGTTACAACAAAAATTGTAACCTGTTTTATGGGGCGGGTGATGGGGTTCGAACCCACGAATATAGAAACCAAAATCCGAGGCCTTAACCACTTGGCGACACCCGCCATTTTGTTTGCAAGTTAAAATAACCGCTAAAAAATTATAAAATAAACAAAAAAATTTTTCAAGAAAAATCGCAAAAAGTTGTAAGACCTTACAAAAAAATGCCAAAAAACGAGAGTTTTTTCAAAAAATGTGTTAATCTAAAAAAGTAATTTTCGGACAATTCAAATTTGTATCATCTTTAAGATTGAGAAACGAGGCTGACGAAAACAAGGAGGGGATAGCTGTGCGTCATTGTAACAGTGTATTTAGTGCGTCTGATATTTGGTTTTTATTGGATAGGGACGATTGCACCAAAAGAAAATTATATATTGCAAATTGTCCTATTTGTAACAAAGAAATGGCGTTATATTCTTGTGTTGATACTAATGGAGAATATTTTGAAAAATATTATTATTCATTTGGCGCAAAAAAAGTCAAAGAAAGATTAAAAAAAGATGTAACATCAACCATGTTAGGTTTTAAGACAAAATACAAAATGCCGTCAGGCTTTAAATATGGCGAAAATAAAGAAATTAAGAAAAACGGTAAAATAGTTGCTATTGAGCAATATTCTTGTGATTTTTGGGGGAATAAGATTTTAGTTAAAAAAATCGAAAATGGATAATGAGATAATTTCAAAAAATGATATTCAAAATATAACTAAAATTGAAAATATTAATAATTATTCAAAAATTGATGCGCTAAAAGAATTTGATGAGCTCAAAAATATTGCTCTTAATTGTTTTGATAAGAATGGAAATCCTAATATTTCAGCAGCCCTTAGGGCGCTGGAAAATAAAGCAAAAGTTGCTGGATTATATACAAACACAAAACAACAAGCAAATTGCATAGTAAATATGGGTGAAATTACCATTGACGGCGAGCAATTAAAGTTAAATATCGGCGAAGATTATTTAAATGAATTATAGTGTTCCAGAAATATTAAATATTCCTCCTAAATTATATCCTTTTATTTTTCATTTTAATAATTACAGTTATTTTCTTTTAGAAGGCGGAAGGGCGAGCGGTAAAACCCAAAGCGTTGCAAGATTTTTACTCTATATTGCACAAAATAGGCTTGTTAGAATTTGTTGCGGAAGAGAAATACAAAATTCAATAAATGAATCCGTAAGAACCGTTTTTGTAGATTTAATTGAAAAATATAATCTTTCTTATGACATTAAACGAGATAGTTTAATTAATAAAAAAACAGGCTCTAAGATATTTTTTAAAGGCTTTAGAGAACAAGGAAGCGTTAATATCAAAGGTTTAGAAGGTATTGATATATTATGGATTGATGAAGCTCAAGCAATCACTAAAACCACCTTGGATGTTATAGTTCCTACCATTAGAAAAAAGAATTCTGTAATTATTTTTACAATGAACAGATACACAAGATTTGATTCTGTTTATAATTTTTGCGCAAAAAGAAAAGATTGTTTGCATATCAATATTTGTTATTTTGATAATCCTTTTGTAGATAGCAAAATAATAAATGAAGCTCAAGTATGCAAAAATACCAATATAAATGACTATAATCATATTTGGTTGGGGTATCCTTTGGCTAATAATAATGAATTTCTTTTATCATCAGATATGATTGATAAATCAATAAGTCTTGAATATGAAGCGGATAGTTCTTATTTTATAAATTCTGTTATGAGCGTTGATTTATCTGCTTGTGGCGCTGATTTATGTGTTGCTAAGTTGTTTGTTCAACAAAATCAAACTGTTTGGCTTGAAAAATACACAACAACTTGGCAAGAGTCCGATACTGATATAACTAAAGGTAAAATTATAAGTCTTTATTCTGATTGGCAACCTAAGATTTTGATTATGGATGCTGATGGGCTTGGTTATCCTATTTGGATTAGTATTCAAAAAGTTATTCAAAATGCAATAGGTTTTAGAGGTGCTCATAAACCCTCATCAAAATTTGCGCTTAATTCAAGAGCTGATGGTTATTTAGCGCTTAGGGATTATCTTGATAAAGGATATTTAAAATTAACCGATAAAAATGCAATCAGACAACTTGAATATATAAAGAAGATTTATAAGCCTAATGGTCTAATTGCAATCCAAGATAAAAAAGAAATTCGAAAACTCCACAATGAAAGCCCCGATTTTGCAGATTGTTCCATGATGGCTTTGTATGCAATTAACTATTGTTCAAATGTAATAATTAGAAGTAAAAAAAATTATGATTGTTTTGTAGAGAGTGATTTTGATATTTTTGATTAACCTAAGAAAGGAGAAAAAAATGTGCTTTGCAAAAAGTGAACCAACGGTTGTGCCTGCTGTGCAAGATAGTGTTGTAAGACATGAAGCTGATGCTTCTTTAACTAAAAATTCCAACACTGATAATAAACAGGGGATTTTTAAACAAAATATTAAAACGACTGCACTTGGCTTGGAAGATAGTGCAAACACCGAGAAAAAGACTCTTTTAGGAGAATAAAATGACTTTTTATAATGTTGAATATTTTCAAAAAAGAAAAAAAGAAATGGAAGATGTTTTTAATGTGATTAAGCCAGATTTACAAGAGCTTGCAGATTATTTTCTTCCAAGAAGCGCTCAATTTATTGCAAGAAATACAAGAAAACCTTATGTAAAAAGCAAAAAAATTATAGATTCAACTCCATTAATTGCTTTAAGAAACTTTTCATCCGGTATGATGTCCGGTGCAACAAGTCCTACCAATAGGTGGTTTAAGACGGTTTTTACAAACGCTGATTTGGCAAACGATTATTATTTAAAAAATTGGTGCTCAAATCAAGAAGAATTAACAAGAAAAATACTATATAGTTCAAATTTTTATCAGTGTTTACCTGAAATATATAAACAACTTGGTGTTTTTGGATTTTGCGCTGTTGGTATGGAGCCTGATTATGATAATGTAGTTAACTTTAAGGTTTTGCCTTTGGGTTCATATTATTATGCAAGAAATTCAAAAGGAAAAATCGATACTTTTTGTCGTGTGTATATGGAAACAGCAAAAAATATTGTTGAAAAATATGGAGATTCTTGTCCTTTAGAAATAGTTGAAGTTGCAAAAGAAAACCCACTAAAACAATATGAATTAATTCATTTTGTTGAGAAAAATAAATATTATAGGATTAAACATTTAAGCTCAAAATATGCTAAGTATGTTTCTGCTGTTATTTTATCTTCTAAAAATGAATTTTTATCTTTGAAAGGATTTTCTAAATTTCCTTATGT
>CALVET010000029.1 GCA_944326675.1 Candidatus Gastranaerophilales bacterium | reverse complement strand
ATTGTTCATTTGAGTTGTTGAATGAAGATTTTTCCAATACGTCAAATTCGTTTAAAAATTCAAATTCTTTTTTTAACATTGCATAGGCATAATAGCTGCCTATTCTTTTTGTCCAATCAAGAGTGTCAAGAATGTCTGAAGTTTCATTGAATTTTTCTTTAATATCTTTTTTGATTTGTTCTTTTGCTTCAGGAGATGTTTCGCCGTAGCTTGTGTAATATGATGATTCATTTAACATATCTTTGTTAAATTCTTCATTATTAAGTGCTTTTAGTTCTTTTGTTTGTCTTTCTTTTACAAATTCAATATCTCTTTTAATAATGTTGTTTTTCATATCATTAAAAACAAGCTGAAAAGTTCCAACCCAAGCTTGGTTTGGTGCTTTTGAATTTGACGAGAATAGGGTTAAAATATCTAAATTTGAATTGGCGCAAAATCCGCAAGTGCTTAGTAATACAGCACTTAGCGCCGTTAATAAGATTTTTTTCATAAAATAACTCCTTCTTAATTTATTAATAAAGTATATACTTTGGTTTTTTTTCTGTCAAATCGATGTTATGTAATTTTTATTGCTAGTTTAGAAGCGATGAATGATAGGGTTGAATTATTAAACCCTTAGAATTTAAAATCATTTCCAATAAACTCTAAACTTTTCAATCTCATCAAGAGTTTTATTGTAATCTCCCTTAAAACAAATTGTTCTATCATCAATATATAAATAAGAAGATAATTTAATATTAGTTACATCTTTAAAAAAAATATCTAAATTATTATTAATTAACCATTTAGTTGCAAGCATTAAACTTCTTGATGTAAAAAGATATAATTCAGCTTTTTTAGATAATTTTTCAATAAAATCATAAGCTCCGTTTTTAATAGGCGGAATATGATTTTCATCATATTTTTCATATCCATATTCATTCAATACACCATCTAAATCTATCAATATTTTTTTAGTGAACATGAATTATTCTTCTATATACTGGACTGTCATTCCTGTTATTAACAATTAAATAATAACATAATTGGAATATGAGTCAAGAACTTAGACAAATTTTAGCAAAAAATATTGAAAAATTAAGAATAAAACAAAAATTAAGTAAAGAGCAATTGTCTTTAATTTTAGGTGTGGATAATTCTTATATTTCTAAATTGGAAAAAGGTAAAATAAATATTACCTTAGATAAAATAGAATTGCTTGCAAATCATTTTGAAATTAAACCGTATTTATTATTAAAATAAAGTATTCATTTTTAACCATACGTTAATTTTTTTATGCTAAAATTATTCTATGAATGAATTATTAATGCCGGCTGGCAGTATTGAAAAAATGAAATATGCGTTTAGCTATGGAGCTGACGCAGTTTATCTTGGGCTTGTGGATTTTTCCCTAAGAGCTTTAAGAAAAGGCGAACTTATTGATGAAACAAACTTAAAAACTGCTGTTGAAATAGCAAACAAATTAAATAAAAAAGTATACTGTACGTTAAATATTTTTGCTTATGATAAAGATATAGATAAACTTTATCAAACCCTTGAAGTGATTAAAGACGCAAAACCCCATGCGCTTATTATAAGTGATTTTGGAATATATCGAGTTATTAAAAATAATATTCCTGATATTGATATTCATATTTCAACTCAAACAAATATTTTAAATTCTGAAGCTGTTAAATTTTGGCGAGATATGGGTGCAACAAGGGCAATTTTGGCCAGAGAATTATCTTATAGTCAAATTGCAAAAATAAGAAAAGAAGTTCCCGATATTGAGCTTGAAATGTTTATCCACGGCGCTCAATGTATGGCATATTCAGGAAGATGTTTGTTATCTGATTACATGACAGATGGCGATAGAAAAGCTAATCAAGGAAATTGTGCTCAAGCTTGCAGATGGAGTTATAAACTCTTAGAAGAAACTCGTCCTAATGAATATTATGAGATTGTTCAAGATGACAAAGGAAGTCATATAATGTCAACTAAAGACCTTTGTCTTGTAAGGCATATCAAAAGACTATGCGATTTAGGAATTGATTCATTTAAAGTTGAAGGCAGAACAAAGAGCCTTTATTATGTTTCAGCAGTAGCTAAAACTTATAGACAAGTTATTGATGGAAAAATGACTACTGATGTTGCTTTTGAAGAGTTGAAAAAAGTTGGTAACAGAGGTTATTGTGAAGGCTTTTTTGGCGGAAACCATGACTCCAGTTGTTACTCTTATGATATTTCAAAAGGTTTAGCCGGAGCTGATTTTTTAGGAATTGTTCAAAAAACAATTGATGAAAATACTTTTGAATTGTTAATTAAAAATAAAATTTTATTAAATGACGAAATTGAAATTATTACTCCAAAATATTCAACCTTAGCTCGAGTTATAAAAATATTTCATAACAAAAAGGGTGAAGTTGATGTTGCAAATACAAACGATGTAATAAATATTACATTTAATTGTGACAGTGATGATTGGAAAAAAGAAGCCGATTTTGCACTGGTTAGAACAAAAGGAATGAAAGAATTTTAGTTTATGTTTTTAGAACCTGATTTTAATCTTGAATCTATTTATGATATTGATATATCTGAATTAAAAAGTGTCGGAATTAAATTAATTCTTTTTGATTTAGATTCAACATTAATGAAATCTAAAAGCGGTAAGTTTTCTTTTAAAACTTTGCAATTTTTGAACGACTTAAAGACAAATTTTCATCTTGCAATTGTAACTAATAATAAAAATGAAGAATATATTTCAAAAGCACGTTCTCAGGTTGATATCCCCGTTTATTCAAAAGCAAAAAAACCCGACACTAAAGTTTTATTATCGGCTTGTAAGGATTTTAATGTTGAACCTAAATATGCGCTAATGGTTGGGGATAGACCTCTAAGCGATATATTGGGCGGCAAAAGAGCAGGCATGGCAACGATTTTAGTTGATTCAATTTCAAAAGACGAAGAAAATTGCATAGTTCGTTTTGCAAGATTTTTAGAAAGACTTGCAATAAAAAAATAGTTTACATAAATTAATAAAGACCTCAAAAAGCGCAAAATATATTTTTTTGTTGTTTTGTAGCAAATGATGTAAATTATATTTATATAATTTATTAAAATATGCGATACAAGAAAGGAATAAA
Organism: Candidatus Gastranaerophilales bacterium; assembly: GCA_944326675.1. GTDB lineage: Bacteria > Cyanobacteriota > Vampirovibrionia > Gastranaerophilales > Gastranaerophilaceae > RUG14156. Next base: position 5,386 of record CALVET010000029.1, on the reverse strand, counting down.
ATAGTTATGTATTCAATGACTTTTAAAAAGCCATTAGCAAGTGTTGTGCGTGTAGCAATTATTGAGGATTACAAACTGACAAGAGTCGGTTTAAAATGTGCGCTTGATAAAATTGAAGGTATAGAGGTTGTAGAAGAAGCGCAAAATGCCTTAATGGGGATAGAAATTGTTAAAAAAATACACCCTGATATTGTGCTTATGGATTTAGGTTTGCCCGGAATGAATGGTTTTGAAGCAATGGAGATTATAAAAAAGATTTCTCCTGAAACAAAAATTATTATCTTAACATCTCATGACAGCGAGGAGGATACGAGAAATTCTTTTAATTTTGGCGCAAGCGCATATTGTTTGAAAGATATTGACCCAAACACATTATCATGTGTTATAAAAAACGTTGCAAAGGGCGCATTTTGGGCCGATTCTGCTGTTGCAGATACTGTGTTTAAAATGTTTTCAAAATCAAAAATGAGTTTTGTTCAAAGGCATTGTGCTTCAAATGATGATATGAAATTAACACCAAGAGAAAATGAGGTTTTAAAATTGTTGGTAGAGGGTAAATCAAACACAGAAATAGCCAAAGAACTTGTTGTTTCAACCCATACGGCAAAAGCTCACGTTTGTTCAATATTGCAAAAATTTTGCGTACAAGATAGAGTGTCTGCTGCAGTAAAAGCAGTAAGAGAAGGTTTTGTTGTAATATAGCACCTAAAAGCAAACAATTTTTTTTAGGTGTTTTATAAAAATACCTAAAAGAAAGGGCAATAAGTGAAAATTTCTTCATTTAATGTGCAAAATAAAATAATATACGGTTTGTCTTTTCAAAAGAAGGATGATAAAAAAACTGATAATACATTGATAAGTGAAAATTCTGATACAGATACTTTTGAAAAAGAAGATTTTGTTTTGCCTCCTTATGTTACAAAAGAAGATTTGATAAGAACAAAAGCAACTATTGAAATGGAATTAAAAGCAGGGCATATTCCTCCTTTTAAGGATAAATTTTCAAAATCTGAACTTATAAAAGCAAGGCTTATATCTCTTTCTGATTTTAGAAGAAAATATGGTGAATTTATTCCATAATTTATCTTAACTTGACGATTATAGTATTTTAAAATACCATTACTTTATAAATTATCAAGGGAGAGTATTATGCGAATTTTGCCGATTAGCTATAAACAGAACACTTTAAAAACATCCAAAAATAATTCAAAATTAATGAATTATACTAATTCACCTTTGATTTTGAAAAATGACACTGTTAATTTTGCCTTTAAGGGACGAAATGGAAGCAGTCTTAATCTTTCAATGGTTTTGGATTTATTAACAAAACCTGATGAAAGTAAAAGAAATGCATTATTTTATGCAGATTCTGATGAAATAGAACAATACAATAGAGTTCTTGGCGACGGTGCACCTGTGATATTTCAGGTTGCAACTTTGGCGCAAGATAAAAATAAGCAAAATGTTATTCATAAACTATTTATTGATACGCTTAAAACTTATGTAAATAATTTTGGTGTAAATGGCTATGATAAAAATTCTTTTGATTTTCAATCCGCGCTAAAAATGGAAAAATTATCTTCCGTATTAAAAGATAAATCCCCTGAAACAGTAGAAAAAGCTTTATTGACACAAGATAAATACGGAAGAACGCCATTGCATTTTGCAAATATTTATAATTTAAGCACTTGCAAAAAATTATATGGTTTTACTGATATAAGAAATGTTTCTTTGAGCGCTATTATGGGTAATAAGAATGAAGATAACCCTTTAAATAAGGCATGCGCGGATTTGATTTATTCTATTGCCGATTCATTGGGTGACAAAGCTCCTGAGGTTTTTGCAAAAGCGATTACAATTCAAGATAAAGACGGCAATACTCCATTATATTCTATTTCAAAAGAAGTCTTAGAAGCTATTATAGATGTACTAGGTGATTCCGCTCCTAAAGTGTTAGCTCAGGCAATCTTAATACCAAATAAATCAGGTGTAACCCCTTGGTTTAATGCAGGGGAAGGAGTTTCGGATTTATATACTGAAGCGCTTTCAGATAGTGCTTATGATGTACTTAAAGAGGCAGTTTTAAATCAAAGTAAATATGGTACAAATGGGTTTTTCCATATATCATCTCAAAAATTAGATTTATTAACAGATGTTTTTGGTGATGACGCTTCTGAAATTGTCAAAGAAGGATTATTGGCAAGAGATAAAAAAGGAAATAGCATGTTAAGCTATGCTTCTGATAGTGAAAAGGCAATGTATCAAGAGTTCTTTGGTGATGAATATGCTAAAATTGAAAAAGAAGCACTTAAACCCCTTAGTTTATTTGATAGGATTTTTAAAATAAAACTATTTTAAAATAAAGCCTAAAAAGAAGCTTGAAATAATAAATATTCCAACAAAAAAGTATGTAACTTTATTCAGGCCTTTTTCTGTTGATTTTTGAGATGAAAATAACTGGCTTGCTGCTCCGATTGAGGCAATTCCATCGCCTTTTGGAGAATGCAAAAGAACCAAAATTACAGTAAATATTGCGCTAATTATTTGTAATGTATAAAAAAATGTTGTCATAAAATTTCCTTTTAAAATTATATTTTTAAAATAGCATAAAAATATTTTAATATAAACTAGAATTTAACAAAAAGTTTTAATTTTCCGTTATCTCCCCTAAAATTAATCCAGCCTGTTTTTATTTGATTGTTAAAATCATACACTTTAACTAATACCCAATTTCCTCTAACAAGCCAAGGAACTATTTTTCTGGGTAATTCAATTGAGCCTGTTGTGTTTGATTGCTTAACAGGTGCTGCATACAAGATTTTATCGGTTTTTTGAAGGTCTTTATATAAATAAAGTCCATATTTTTTACCGAAAACATCAAAAAATTCACTCCAATTATAGAATTTGTTAGCTCTTTCTTCTACCCAGCCGCAAACGGGATTTTCGCCCTGATTAAAGCATACTAAACTCCAATCTTTTGTTTCGTCTAATGTTGTCATAAGTGCAATTTTATTGTTTATACTGTATGCCGAAAAAACTTCCTCAATCGGACATCTGTTTTTATTAACCAAACATGAAACATTTCCTTTGAAATCAAAGTTAACAGTTTCCATTATTTTACCGCCTTTATCGGGGGTTTGGCGCATAATTAGCGGGCTTTGGATGTTAGTGTAACCAATTCCGTATCTTCTTAGGGAATTAATATAATATGGCAGCACGTCCGCTTTTGTCCAAAGGCAGATGTTAATAAAAATAAAAGCTATTAATAAAAATTTTTTCATTTTAATTTTCTATCCATTTTCTAAAAAAGTTTATTCCGCTTGTTGAGCTTTTTTCAGGATGGAATTGAACAGCACATATATTATCTTTTTGAACGGATGCGCAAAATTCAATTCCATAATAAGCTAACGATGAGATTATATTTTCATCTTTTGGCTTAACATAGTATGAATTTACAAAATAAAAATAATCGTCATTCAGATAGGAGTTATTTGGAGTGGTTTTAATTTTATTCCATCCTATTTGAGGAATTTTTTTTGATTTTGCAATATCGAATTTTTTAACTTCGCCTTTTAAAATCCCGAGCCCGCTTTTGTTTGGAGCTTCTTCGCTTTTTTCAAAAAGAATTTGAAGTCCGAGGCAAATTCCCAAAAAATCAATTCCTTTATCGATTGCTTGTTTGATTGTTTCGATAAGACCTGATTTTTCAAGGTTATTCATTGCCTGTTCAAAATGACCTTGTCCCGGAAAAAGAAGTTTGTCGGCATTTAAGATTTCTTCTTTTGAATTTGAAACAGTGTAATCGTAGCCAAGATAATTAATCATATTACCAAGACTTTTTATGTTTCCTGAGTTATAGTTAATAATTACTATATTATTTTTCTTCAAAATAGAAGCCATCTTCTTTCATACGATTAATTACTTCTTCTAAGTCTTTGTCTGCTGCAACAACAGAAAGTCTTACATATCTTTTTGCATTTTCATCAAAGGCAGTCCCGGGCACAATTACTATTCCTGATTTTTCAAGTAATTCATTTGCAAATTCAACGCAATCTTTAAATCTTTTCGGAATTTCAAGCCATAAATAGAAGGTTGTTTTTGGCATTTCAACTTTATAGCCCAAAGATTTTAGACCATCCGTAAATTTTTGAAGTTTATTTTTGAATTTTTTATTTTGTTCATCTATATATTCTTGACCTTCTTTGCTTTCTAAAAGGTCAGCTCCTGTGTATTGAAGAACTTTAAAAATGCCCGTATCTACGGTTGATTTTGTTCTTGATAACATTGTTATGGCAGTCGAATTTCCGCAAGCCCAGCCAAGACGCCAGCCTGTCATAGCGTATGATTTTGAAAAGCTGTATAATTCAATACAGCAATCCATTGCGCCTTTACATTCAAGAGCAGAGTGCGGTTTATAATTTTCATCATAATACATTTCAGCATAGGCAGTATCTGAAATGAGAATTAAATTGTATTTATTACAAAAATCAACACAATGTTGTAAATATTCTAAATCACAAGTGCAGCCAAGAGGATTGTTCGGGTAGTTTATGACTATTGCTTTAACTTTTTTGGGATCGTTTCCTTCTTTAATATATTGATTAAATACATCTTCCAAATTTGGCGTATAGTTATTTTCTTTTGTAAGTTTAATACCGTATGCTCGAGCGCCTGATGCTTTAATCATTTGAGTGTATGAAGCATACCCCGGTTGAGGGATGAAAATTACATCTTGGTTTTGTTCATCATCAGTCGGATTAACAATTGCTCTAACAAGGTTTGCAATACCTTCTTTTGAGCCTATTAAAGAGCAGATTTCTGTTTTTTCATCTAATTCAACATTAAATCTTTTTTTCATTCTATTTTTAACTGCTTCTAAAAACCTTTTTTCTCCTTTTGGAGTTGAATAGGTGTGCATAGAATCTATATTTAAATATTCAATTGCTTTATTGATTGCAAATTCGGGAACTCTTTCAACCGGTGCACCCATTGAAAGCGCTATCGGAGCTCTGTTTTTCTCTTTTAAAATCGGGGTTAATTCAATCTGACGAGCTTTAATTTCAAACATTATATAGTTTTGCATTGATTTAATTTTGTTGTTAAAAATTTCTTTATTCATATTTTGTACCCCTTTATTGCTTTAATTATTTTAAAATGCAGGCGAAATATAGTCAAGATTGCAAAATAAATGAAGATATGTAATTAAGTATAAAAATTTTTTTACATTTGGAATTTTTGCTTTAAAAAAACAAAAAAATGGGGTATAATATATAAATGCGAGATGGAGATTATCTGCGCTAGAAACGGAGAAAACTATGCACATTCACGTTAACGGACGTAACATCGAAATCACTGATGCTATTAAAGCTTACGTCAAAGAAAAAGC
>CALVET010000028.1 GCA_944326675.1 Candidatus Gastranaerophilales bacterium | reverse complement strand
ATGCATTATTGTGTATGAAGATTTTAGTTCTTCAAATATTTGTTTCCACAAATCAATGTATTCTTCTTTTGTGCTTTTTGGCATATAAGCAAATTTTAAAACAGCAGGAACTAAATTTGTGCTTAATTTAATTTCTTCATCTATTTTGTGTTGTGCTTGTTCTGTTTTTATTTGCTTAGCTAAGTCAATTACACTTGAAAGTTTTTGAGCCGTTTCTGTTAAATCTTCTTCAAATGTTTCTCTTGGCCTGTCATCATTTATATCTGCAAACATTGTCATACAGGCTGCAAGCTCTTCAGGGGTTAAGTCTTTTGTATATTTGGGGTCACTAATCAATTCGCAGAATAATACTTGGTTTATTCCGTATACTTTTTTAGCAATATTACCTTTTTGTGTAACCAGATATTTGCCTTTTTCTCTGATTAGATAACCTTTTTCTTCAAGATAATTTAATTTTGCTATTGCCTTTTCTTTTAATTGGTTAAAATTGCCGTTTTGATGAACATAGAAGCTATCTGATATAAACCTGTCAAGGTTTTTAATTGCATTATTTTGAAGAAGACTGGCATAAGAAAGGTTAAATGCGCTTTCAATTTTGGTGTCATCAGATTCCATTATTTCTTTAAATCTTTCATATTCATAGTTTGATGTCGGACAAACTATTACATTTCCGATTTCGTCTATGCCTCTTCTGCCTGCACGTCCGGCACCTTGTTTGTAGTTAATTACGGGCAGCTCTATGTTTCTTTTGCCGTTAAATTTTTCCAGCGAAGTAAATACCGTAGTTTTAAACGGCATATTAATTCCTGCAAGAAGCGTTTCTGTTGCATAGCAAGCTTTTATCAATCCTTCTCGTGAAAGCTTTTCTATTAAGCTTTTATATGAAGGCAACATTCCTGCGTGGTGAACTGCATAACCCATTAATAATTTTGGAAGATATTCCGTATCAAAATCTATGCCGAGATAAATTCCTTTTTCCTTTGCTTCGTTTACAACATCAAGAACCCGTTTTGATTCTTCAGGTGTTAATAATGTCCCTAATTTCGAAGAAACTTCATCCATTTCTTTCTTGCATTTTTTCTTAGAAAACACGAAAAACAATGCAGGGGTCATTTTTTTGTTTACCAATATTTTGGTTAAAGCCGTTAACGGCGGATTTTTATATGCATAATTTAATCCAGCATTATTCACGCCGATTTTGCTATCCTTATCGGATAATACATAGGCAATTTGTTGCGCTTTTTCAATATTTATGTCTTTCATTTGCGCTAATTCTTGGCTGAATTGTTCTGCATTAATGCGCCCTTTTTCGTCTTGAAATTGAGCTAAAATTTCTAAATAATTTTGTCCATCAAATAATTCTTCAAGTTCGGCTATTGCTTTTTTAGCTCTGTCGGAATGATGATTTTGCAGTTTAGGAACATTGATAACATTGTCGTATATCGGTTTTATCATATTGCCGCCGGGGGTATATCCGAAAACATATTCTTTAAGGGGAACATAGCGTTCATCTTCAGGTACGTCTATTAAATTTACATTTATGCTTGGATTTAATTTTGCAAGCCAAGTTTGAACCTGATTAGCATTTTTTGCGGTAGCCGTTAAGAGCAATAATTGCATGTGTTTTGGAGTTTGCATAACTGCTTCTTCCCAAACAGTTCCTCTTTCAGGGTCATTAAGATACTGAAATTCATCTATAATTACACCGGAAAAGTCTTTAAATGTATCATTAATACTGTCTTCATCTTCTGAGTTGACCATATTTCTATATACTTCAGTAGTCATTATGATTAAAGGAGCTTCGGGATTAATGGCAACTTCTCCTGTAAGTATTCCTACGTTGTCGGAATTTTGAAATTCGCCGTCAATATATTGTCCGAATAATTCGCAAAAATCTCCGAATTTTTCGTTACTTAATGCTTTTAAGGGAGAAAGATACGCAATTTTCTTTCCTTTATTTAGTGCATCATTAATACAATATTCTGCAATTAGAGTTTTTCCTGTTCCGGTTGGGGCAGTTGTTACTGTTGTATTTCCTGATATATATGAATCAATTGAATCTTCTTGATATTTATCGAGAGTATATAATTTATGTGATTTTTCAAATGAGCGTAATTTAGATTTTTCTTTTTCAGGTAGTGCAATTGCCTTAATTTTTTCTAAATCTATCGCAGGTGTTGTACTGTTTATTTGATTTGCCCTGTTTAAAAGAATATTTTTATTTTTTTTAGTATTTTTTCTGGAGTTTATAATTGGGTCAGTTTGATTGGCTGCTTTATTATGTTGCTCTATTGCTCTTTTAATTGATAATTCATCTTGATTACCAAATAATCTATCAACATATAAAGGGGTAAATGTTGTTAATTGTTGTGATTGTTTTTTGTTATTTACTTTTTGATTTGCGCTAAATTTAGTTTTTGTATTAATAAGATTAAAATTTATTTTCATGTGACACTTCCAAACCAGTATGTGTATACTACGCGTATGAAAAAATATTTTCGCTATGCAAATATAAAAAAATATTTTTTTGTAACAAAAATTATAATTTTATTCTTCGGATTTTCTTTCTATTACTTATTTTGCGCCAAATAAATTATCTTTGTACACAATGTAAAGAAATGTAACAATATATACGAAATATATAATTTTGATATCTAAAATGTTTTTATAAATATGTAAGAGAGAAATTAAAAAAGTTATCGAGGTATCAGTTATGTCAACATCATTTGAAAGTTTAATTTTATCTTTTGGTAAAAATGTAGTTCAAAATGTTGCTACATCAGCACTTGAAGATTTAGGCAGCACAACTCCGAAAAGAGTAACAAAAAGAGAGCAATATAGTGACGCTTCAATTTTTGATACTACTAAAACCAAAACTGATGACAGTGCTTGTGAAGACGCATACGAAAATGCAGGTAAAATCATAGGTGGTGTAGTTGGGAGCGGTGCAGGCTGCGGAATTATCGGTTCATTTATTGGCGGTATTCTTGGTAAAATTGCTTATTCAACAATAGGTAAAACTATGAATCAAATATCAGATAAATTATTGGGTTGGATACCGGGATATAATGAAGTAAAAAATTTAGGTTACAATTTATTTAATACTGTTGCTAATGTAGCTTCATTGGGAACAGGTAATGCAAGCCAAGGTATAGGTAATTTGGCTTCAAAATTAATCGATGTAGTTGCATAAAAATTTCTTAATGATATCCTTAATAACTTTAAAAATGGAGAAATGAAACAGTTTCTCCATTTTTAATATTTAATCATAACTTTTAGGCAATCATTTTTGTTGGATTTAAAAAATTCATAGGCTTTTATTATATTTTTAAATTCAAATTCGTGCGTGATTAAAAAATCGGTATTTATTTTGCCTTTTGAAATTAAATCCATAAGCTCCTTGCAATAAATAGCATCAACTCCACCTGTTTTAAAGGTTAAGTTTTTACCATACATCTGAGGCAGCGGCAGAGTTTGATTTTCTTCATACATGGCAACTATTCCCACAATTCCGTTGGGGCGAGCTATCTTCCAGCTAAGTTCAAAAGTGTCTTTAGTTCCTGCAGCTTCAATTACTTTATCGGCGCCAAAAGTTGTGATTTTTTTAATTTCATTTTCAATATTGCAATCATAAGGATTTAAGAAGTAATTTGCAAGTTTTTCTTTTTTAGCTATATTTAGCCTGTTTTGATTAATATCAATTGCAATAATTGTTTTTGCATCTAAAATTTTTGCACATATCATAGCACACATTCCAACAGGGCCTGAGCCTATTACGGCAATTGTGTCCGTTGATTCGATTTCGCACATTTTTGCGCCAAAATATCCGCTTGATAATATATCTCCTACAAAAAGAGCATTTTTATCCGTTATATTATCAGCTATTTTAGTAAGAGTATTATTTGCATAAGGAACTCTAATGTATTCTGCTTGGCATCCGTTAATTGTACAGCCTAAATTCCATCCGCCATTTATACAGTTATTTATATAACCTTTTTTGCAAAAAAAGCATTTATTGCAAAATGTTTCACAATTAACACTTACTCTATCGCCTTTTTTGTAATTTTTGACGTTTTTTCCTGTTTTTTCAATTATTCCGACAAATTCATGGCCTAAAACGATGTTGTTTTTTGCCTTGGGCACAAAACCTTCTATAATATGTAAATCGCTTGTACAAATGCTTGATAAGGTAACTTTTATAATAGCGTCATCGTCACACAATATTTCAGGTGTTTGTTTTTCTTTTAGGGTTATTTTAGGGTTAGAATTTTTGTCATAAATAAGTGCTTTCATAAATTCCTCTATATAACATCTAAATTGCAAAAATCTTTATAAGCGCAATATTTGCAATCGGCATTTTTGTAATCAGGTTCAAAATTTTGATTTTTTATTGATTTAATTGTGTCATTAAATTTTTCTATTATATTTTTCATTTCTTCATCTGAAAAATTAATTTCTAAATTTCCTTCGAATTCTTCAGGGAAGATAAAACCTGTTTTTTTAACTTCTTTTTTTGTTATTTTTTCAAAGAAATATTTATATAATCCGATTTGAATATAGTAATTTTCATTTTTCCCGTTGGGGCAAATTAAATTTAACCCTTTGGCGCTTCCTGTTTTATAGTCATATATTGAATATGAACCATCGGGGTTTTTGTCTATTCTATCAATAATACCTTTAAATTTGTAATTTTCATCTTCATAAATTAATCTGTGTTCAATTTCAAAAATGTCTTTAATTGGTGTTTGAATAAAATGAGGGTAAAATTCTTCGAGGGCTTTTTTACCTCTTTCAAGCAGAATTTCTCTTTGTTCCATTGAAGATAAATCAAGAGAGTTTAATTTATTGGTAAAATAATTAATTGCATCATCTTGATTAGGATAAAATCCTTCTTTTTTGGCTGTTTTAACCGCATATTCAAGGGTTGAATGGATTGCGCTGCCATAGCAAGCGGAATCACTATTTCCATATTTTGTATTAAGCTCTAAAATATACTCATATAAAAATTCTCTCGGGCAGTTTAAATATGTATTTATTGAGCTTGGCGAATAGAATCGGTCTTGTAATTTTAAATTGATAAATTCCTTAAAATCTCTTTTATAGTCATAATCTCTTTTTACAATCGAATTTTTAGTTTCTTGCCAGAATGAATCAATTGAATATTGCGGTTTTTGATTAATTTCAATAATATTTTCATCAATTGAATTAAGTAAATTAACAATAAAATCGCTTGGTTTTTTAGCTTTTGCGTTGATATATTGAACATAAGAAAGCCTTAAAAACTTCTTGGCTCTTGTCATACCGACATACATTACTTTTGTTCTGTCTGCTAATTTTATTTTTTTCAGCTCGTCTTCTGTTTTATATTCTTTTATATCAACAGGCACAATTGCTTTAAATGAGCCGTTATCAGCTTCCCATAAATTTCTTAAAAGGGTCGGCATGTAAACGTAAGTGTACTCTTTTCCTTTAGAAGAGTGATATGTGCTTAATTGTATTGCATTCATTTCAATTGGAGCTTTTTGGATTAAAAGAGCAATCTCTTCATTTTGAAGCATTTGAAGATATTCCACAAAACCAATAAGGGTAATATCTTTATAAGCTTTTGTAAAATCATCTGCTTCATCTATGATTTTTTTAATTGCTGCTATATTTTCGATTTTATTAATTTCAGAGTTAAGATAATAGTTGAAAATTCCAGTTTTAGAACCGATTTCAATAACAATATTTCTTAAAGTTTCGTTTGTTTGATAACTTTTTAAATAATCAAAAGTTTTAATGAAGTTGTCTATCTTGTCTTTTTCGACAAAATCATCGATTTCTCTCATTGATTTAATAAAAGCTTTATTTATTGAGCGTTTTTGGTAAAGCTTCATATAATCAACAGGGTTAATTTTAAACGGGTCTAAAAGCAGCAGTTTAAAGATTTTATCTGAATTTAATTCGGGATTTATAAGCATTTGCATGTAATAAAATAAAACAATGAAAGATTTTATTTCAAAGATATTTTTCCCGTCTTTTAATTCAAAAGGTATGTTTCTGTCTTTCAGCATTTGAGAAAAAACTAAAAGTTCATCGTTTGACTTTGTTAAAATTGCAATTTCAGAGAGTTTTTTATTTCCTTCTTTATCTTTTGGGCAATCAGAAGAATTAATTAAATCATCAATTTCGGCTACAATATCATTATATTCTTGAATTTGGTCATAATAGATATTGCATCTTACCTTTGGGTTATCAAGTTTAAAATTTTCATTTTTGGAAATTAATTTTTTTGAAATGTTGAATTGACTAAATTCAGGGTTAATCTCAAGTCTTGATTGGTCTTGTTTTATTATTTCTCTTGCACAATTAAGAATATTTTGGCTTGAGCGCATATTTTCTTTTAGGCAAATAACTTTTGTATCAGGATAATGCCTTAAAAAGTTTTCAATAGTGTCTAATTTTGCGCCTTGAAATGTGTAAATTATTTGATCATCATCGCCTACAACAAAAATATTTTGCGCTTTATTTGAATCTGCCAATTTAAAAATAATTTCATTTTGATTTTTATTTGTGTCTTGATATTCGTCAACCAAAATATATTCATATTTATTTGAAATTTTATCTAAAAAAGAAGGTTCATTTTCAAATTTATCCAAAACAAAAGAAATCATATCGTTAAAATCAAGATAGTGGTTTAATTCCATTTTGCTTTTATATAGTTCATAAAATTCCCAGATTTCATAGGCTTTTCTTATTTTTTTCTCTTGGGAGTCTATGCTGTTTAAAAGCGTTGAGGGAATTTTTTTATTTTTTTGTTTATAATCTTCAAGCTTATCTTTAAGTGCTTTTATTTCAGGCTCCCAATCAGGGTTTTCTTTGATATTTTTAAAATATTCTTCTTTTGTTAATCTGTTTCTTTTAATTTCTTCAATTTGTCTTGAGATGGGTTTTAAAAAAATGTAGGGGTCATTTTTAGAGCTTCTGTGTTCAACAGGGTTTAATTCATCAATACATTCTTTTATAAATTGCCTTGAAATGGCTGTAGGAATTAGTTTATAATCCTGAGGAAGTTCAAATTCTTCAGGATTTTCGCTTATTATTTCATTTCAAAAGCTATGATAAGTATAAATATCAATTTCATTTGTTTGATTTTTTAAAACGTCAGAAAGCCTTGAGCGCATTTCATTTGCGGCAGCATCAGAAAAAGTTAAACAAAGAATTTTACTTGGGGAAATATTTTTGTTTAGCATGTTTTTGATTCTTTCGACAAGACTGAAAGTTTTTCCCGTTCCGGGGCCTGCTATAACAAGATATCTCCCTTCTATGTTTTCAATACATTCTTTTTGTTGGGCATTTGGCTCAATTTTTTCTTTTGTTGCTGTCATTTTATCCTCGTTTTTAAATTATTATATCATTTTGAGGCAAAATTCAGCAAGTTTACTTGGTGAAAGGAGTACCTTTGAATGTTCCGTTTTGAATGGATTTTAAGGTGTTTAGAATGTATAGTTCCATATGTGTTATTTTTTCTTTTTCTTCATCAGATAATGAATTTTTCCAAGTGTCCAGTTCTTTTTTAAATTTTTCTCCTGAAATTGTGCAATTACCTGTGCCGATTTTTTTATAATATTTTTTAGCGAATTGTTCAATAAAGCCTTTATATGTTTCTACAATTGCGTCAGATATTAACATTGCTCCTTGGGTTATTGCATCAATATCTTTTTCAATTAATTCTTTCTTGTGTTCTGAGGCTGCTAAAGTTCCGTCGGGATTTCTGCTAATATGTTTAACGCCTGTATTTTTACCCATTCCGTAGTCTAATACGGCTCTTTCAGCCCAATTTGTTGCAAGCTGCATATCCTGAATGATACCATGGCTGCCATTTATATTGTAAAATCTCTTTTCTGCTGAATATCCGCCATAATCACAGATTAATTCACCCATTAGGCTTTCAAAGCTTAAATTTGTGTTTTCTGATCTTTTGGGATAAACTGCCCCAAGATAATCTCCCCTTGGGTCAAGTGTTATAAAGTCTATTTTATTTGGCAGCTGCCAAGGAAGTCCTTGTTTTTTCATTAAGTCGTACATAACCTGCAGGTTAATTGCATGACCTGCTTCGTGGGTAGTTGTGATTTTTTTGCCGATATCGTCGCTTATATATCCAATGTTAACTCTGCCGCTGGTGGTTCTTTGATAAGCTTCCATCAGGTCTTTTGAGTCAATAGCTTCTTTATTTCTTTCTGTTGCTACATTTTTGGCAGTTTCCAGTAAATACATAATATCAACAGCATTAAAATAGCTTTTTGATGCTGTTTCAGCGATGTTGTTTATAGCCTTGTTTCTTGTTTTTTCGCTGCCCGCAATGGTAAGATTCATTTTATCTATATAATATTTAATTATATCTTTTGTTTCTTTAGTTCCGTTAGGCGGATATACAACAATGGAATCTAAGAATTTGTATGGTTTTCTTACGTTATCATCTATTATTTCGGGTATATTCGCCGAGCCCATTACGATAACATTTACGTTTTTATTTCTTCTTATAGAATCCATTTCTTCAAGCAATTGTGAAAATGCTTTTTGTTCATAAATTGATGATACGCCGGTTAGCGGGTTTGCAGCAAAGTTATCAAAGTTTTTAATGTATACCATAGCACATTTATCAGGATTTGCTTCTGCTTGTGCTGCTGCGCTCGACATTATTTTTTTGATTTTCATTTCTGAAAAATCAGCATTTTGAGTTAGTGTATCTATGTCTTTTAGTGCAAAATCTTTTGCGTTAATAATTATCATCGGAATTTCAGCTTCTCCTGCAATTGCTTGAGCGGTGTGAAGTCTGCCGCCTCCGCAATAATCGTTATTGTAGTGTATTATATAGCCTCTTGTTCCGATTGTGCCGTTTTTAATTGCTCTAACAACGCTTTCTGCTTGAGCTTTTGTCATAGGTGAACCAACAATATCATTTAAGGTTTTACCTGTGCTAAATATAATGCCTTCATCATTGTTGTTTTGAACATTGCTTAAGATTTTTGCTTCTTTTGCGTAATCAACAACCATTTGAGGGGTAATATCTTCAACATCGGGATTGTAAGCTGAAACAGTATCTAATAAATCAATTGCTTTATCAGGATAGTTGCCGTTTATTTGTGCTGTTAATTCAATTGCTTTTTTAATTGTTTCAGGAGAGAATTTTTTACCCGTTTCTTGCTCAATGAAAGAAATGCCGTTTTCGTTTGTTAAATAATCCGTTGTGTCATTAGCGTTAAGAGTCGGAAGTGTTTGAGTAGCGTGTCTTTCAAGAACATCTTTGTATACACTTCCTTTTGAAGTTAGTTTATAGTATTTTTCCTTGTTTATACTAAAAATTAATCTTACGTTTGATTTTTCTTTTTGTGATGAAGCATTAGCTAGTGTTATTAAATCTTGTCTCATAACGGTTTCGCCGTCATAAGGATGAATAGTATTTAAATCAACTATTATAACTGTTGTTTTGTTTGGTTTTTCTTTTGCTTCATCAACCAGGGAGTTTAAAAAGCTAAATGTCGTATTGCCGTTTAAAAGAATAACATCTGTATTTTCTGCAGATATATTTTTGTAGTGTTGGTTGGGTTTATTAATTAGGTTAATAAAACTGCTGATTAAATGTTTTGTTGAATCAGAATTGCTTTCATCTGTCAGAATTATTGTATCTTTTCCAAGGCTCACATTTTTCCATAGTGCATCAGCTTTGCTATCGTAAAATGTTAAATGTTTTTTCTTTTTGTGTTGTTCATTATCAATCATCATTGATTTTTGCAGATTATCTCTAAAGGAAGCAATATCTTTTGCAAGTTTGCGATTTTGAGAAAAATCTGATGCGATTATAGGAAAAGTTTCGTCAATTGTTCCGTTTGTTTGTCCTGTTGATTTGAAAAAGTAATATGCTTCAATAAGATCGTTTGCAGCTGTTTTTGAAACTCTTGGGGGAATTAAGGTGCTTTTCAAGCTTTTTTGAGGAGTTTGAGGCATGAAATCTTTTTTAATTTGCTCGATGTGTTTATCCAACTCTTCTGCAATTTTTTTTCTGTCGCTTTTGTTTGCAATTTCTCTTCTTGAAGCATCAATCATGTTTTGCAGTGTTAATGTTATGTTGATGTTAGAAGGGTCATCGTATTTTGTTATTCCCTGTTCAATTTCTTTTAGTTGTTCTCTTACGGAATACAAAGAAGCCAAGTAAATATGCCAAATTTCAAGATTAGGACTGCCTGCAATTTGTGCTATTTTTATTGCATCATTCCATATATTTTCCATTTTGCCGTTAAACATTGCTTTAAGGGTTTTTATAGAAATGGGACTTTCTTCTTCATTTCCCTTAAAAGATATGCTATCTGCCTTTAGCGGGGTTAAATTCTTATAAATGGGGTTTGAGCTGTTTTTTTTAAAATTGTTTTTGTTTTGTAAAAAATTAGATTTTTGATAAGTTGAAATTGAATTTATTCTCATGCTTTCCTCGTGCCAGTCTTTTTAGCATGGAAACGCGGGAAAATATTATTTTGTTAGTTTATAAATAAAATTTTACAAAAGTTGATATTTTAATCATCATGCTTGTGTTTTGGACGCAAAAGAAGCATTTTTGTATCTTCAAGAGCTAATAAACCATGGGGAATATTTTGGGGCATTACAATCATTTCGCCTTCATTTAAAATATATTTTTCTTTTCCTATGGTAATTTGGGCTTTTCCTTCAATAATTTGAGCTGTTTCGTCTTTTTTATCAATGTGGAGTGTTCTTTCAACTCCTTTTTTAAATGAGAGCAGAGTTAGAGAACTCTGCTCGTTATCAAAAATAAGTTTTTTATTTATTGTATCAAGATACTCGATATCTTTTAGATTAATTATCGACATTATTTTAAAATTTCCTCTAAGTCTTTTTTAGGTGTTGTGATTGATTTAATTTTAAACTTATCAACTAAAATTTTCAAGACATTATCTGAAACAAAAGCAGGCATGGTGGGTCCAAGATGAATATTTTCCACGCCTAAATATAATAAAGATAATAAAACGCAAACGGCTTTTTGTTCATACCAAGATAAGATTATGGATAAAGGCAGTTCGTTAACCGAACAATTGAAAGCTTTTGATAATTCAAGGGCAACTTTTATGGCTGAATATGCATCGTTGCATTGACCCATATCAAGTAGTCTTGGAATACCTTCGATTTCACCTAAATCAAGGTCGTTAAAACGGTATTTTCCGCAAGCAAGGGTTAAAATAATGCTGTCTTTTGGCGTTTCTTTTGCAAAATCAGTGTAATAATTTCTCCCTGTTTTAGCTCCGTCGCAACCGCCAATTAAGAATATGCGGTTAATTTTTTTGGATTTAATTAAATTAATTATTTTATCAGCTAAAGATAAGACAAAATTATGTCCAAAGCCCACTGTTAAGCTATCTCCGCCATTAATGCCCGTCATTTTTTTATCCTCATTATAGCCCTTTAATTCAAGAGCTTTATTAATAACAGGGGTAAAATCTTTATTTTTATCAATATGAATTGTATTGGGGTATTTAACTATTGAGGTAGTAAAAACTCTATCTTTGTAGCTGTCTTTAGGGGGCATTATGCAATTAGTTGTAAATAAAATCGGGGCGGGCAGGTTATCAAATTCTTTTTGTTGATTTTGCCAAGCGGTTCCAAAATTTCCTTTTAAGTGAGGATATTTTTTAAGTTTCGGATAACCATGGCAAGGAAGCATTTCCCCGTGAGTATAGATATTTATATTTTTGTCTTTTGTTTGTTCTAATAATAGCTCTAAATCATGTAAATCATGACCTGATACAACTATAAAAGGACCCTTTTCGATATTTGTTGTAACTTTATTTGGAGTTGGGTTTCCGTATGTATTTGTATTTGCTTTATCTAATAATTCCATGCATTTTAAATTCATTTCGCCGGTTTTTAAAATCAAATTTAAAAGTTCTTCAGTGCTTAAATTTTTTGACAGGTCTTTTAAGGTGCAATAGAAAAATTGCTCTAAATTTTCATCTTCATAACAAAGGGCTTTACAGTGGTAATAATATGCTGCCATTCCTTTTAAGCCAAAAAGAATTAATGATTTAAGACTTCTTAAATCTTCATTTTCACTCCAAAGGGATTGAATATTATAGTCTTTATTGTCACAAGGAATTTTGTTTATTAAATCTTGAATGCTTTTATTATCAAAATTCACGTTTGTTATTGTTGTGAATAGTGCTTCAATAATTAGGTCTGTATTTTCTTTTGTATATTCATTTGAATTTACAAAATTAATTATTTTTGAGATTAGTTCATCTTGAAGATTTGCAGTGTCCGCCGGTTTTCCGCATACACCTTTTTTTGTGCAGCCTTTAGACATTGCGGTTTGTTCGCATTGAAAACAAAACATATTTTCCATTTTTTTCTCCTTTTAAAATATGTTTTATTTATTGCATGAATATAAAATTTAAAAATTGCACAGGGTTCTAATTTAGCCACAGGGTATAAGTGATTTTATCCTGCTTAGGGATTATATCAACCTCTTTTCCTCTAAAACCTACCCCTATATAATTAAAAAATTGAAGAAATCTTTTTCCTTTGTATTTTAAAATTTCAAAACCGTCTATTTTAATAGGATAATTAATGGTCAAAATTTTATTGTCTGTTGTTCTGACTACAAAACGCTTAATATCTATTTCGGCGTTATCACAGCCCCATCCGTTTTCTGTTATATAGTCTGTTATTCCATAAATAGTCGAATCTTTTTTGATATATAATTTGTTGTTTTTATATACATCATTTTCAACAATAAATTTTAATTTGTCATTTATTTCAATTTCGTTATGAGCTGTTGAAATTCTTTCTATAGGGCTGATTTTAATTGGAATGTCGGGCTTTTGGTTGTTATTTAGAAAAATTGTCAGCTTTGATTTATCGGGAAGTAATATAACCTCTCCTCCTCTGATAAATTCAAATGCAGGAACAAAACCGCCATCGGCTAAATCTTGATAGGTTTCATGTTCATTTCCGTTTAAATATATTTGACCGTAATAATTATCGTTTGAGTTTGTATAATGAATATTGCTGATTAAAAGAGAAGCTTGTTTTCCCATAAAGCCGTTTGGAATTATGATTTTAATAATTCCTTTTAATTCCTTGTTGGAGTTAACATCTTTAAAAGCAACAATATCGCCTTCTAAAAGATTTTTATCGGCGGTTGAGATTTTTTTAATTGGCGTAATTGTAATCATTCTATCCTCTGCTTTTGTCGGTAACATAAAGCAGAAGATAGAAAAAATTAAAACAATTTTTACGATATTAAAGAATTTCATCAGCTGTTATAGCTTTCTTTTTTTGTTTTTGATGAAATTCTTTTATGTCGTTTGCTAAAGAATATTCAAAATTTTTATATGCAGGAAGTTTAGTCATTGATGAATTTAGATATTCAGGGTATTTGATGAATATGTATTTATACATGTTCATCAATCTTTTGCTTCCCTTTGGATGAGAAGAATTAAAGCCCCAATCCCACATTGGTTCTGTGAAGATTTTGTTTCCCATGGTAATTGCTGCAATCGGGTTATATCCTGCTTTCACCATATAATCAAGAGCGGTTAAGTCTGCTTTTTCTTCATATTTTTTAGAATTTGATGTCATTGACATGTATTTAAAGAAACCGCCGTAGGCTTCTATTGAATGAGCGATTTCATGGGCTAAAATGTATGCTAATTCATCGTCGTTATCAATGTAATTGAATAATCCTGAAAGTACAGTTACGCTTTTATTATCTA
Source organism: Candidatus Gastranaerophilales bacterium (assembly GCA_944326675.1). Lineage (GTDB taxonomy): Bacteria > Cyanobacteriota > Vampirovibrionia > Gastranaerophilales > Gastranaerophilaceae > RUG14156. The sequence continues at coordinate 7,073 of CALVET010000028.1, read as the reverse complement.
AATCAGAATATGCATTAACTGTTTCAGTTACTGTGCCGTTCATTGTGATTGTTTTTTTGCTTTTTTCAACAAATATGGGTACTCTTTTTGAAATTTTATTAGACATCATTATTGTGTTGCTGACATTTAGAACTTTGTCAACTTCCATGCCTTGTTTTGCCCAAAAATTGTCCTTGTTTATGTCGTGAATTAAAACAACTTCGTCAGCATAGGTAAATGAGCTGAATAACAATAAACTTAAAATAATCAGTGTCTTTTTCATATCTTACCCCTTTTAAAATTTTTTATTATCGTAGCATATTATTAATCTTTGGTAAATATGTGTTAAAATTAGATAGATGAACTTATACTTAGGGGTTTTATGATAGAAATTGTCGAACTTGAACTTGAAAATTTTAAATCTTTCCACAAAAAAACAAAAATACCCTTTAAATCGGGCTTTAATGTTATTGTCGGATTAAACGGCACAGGAAAAAGTAACATTATTTCTGCCATAAAATTTGTTTTAATTCCAAATGAATTTGACAGCAATGTAAGATATATAACTTATAGCGAAAAATATACAAAAGTTTCGGCAAAAATTAAAACCAAGGAAAACAAAATCAAGAAAATAACAAAATTTTCCGATGGAGTTAATTTTAAATATTACATTGACGATAAAGAGGTTACATTGTCTGAATATAAGTCTACAATAGCCCTTTTTCAGGTTTCGGGAACTCGCTTAATAGATTCAATTGATTTTTTAAATATGGATAATTCAATTGAAAAAGAAATTTTAAAAGCAAGTAAACTAAATCAATTCATCGTTGTGAGCTTAAAAAATCTTAAATCAATTGATGAAACCATTGAAGTTTTAAAAGATGAGGATAAGTATTCTAAAATTAAAGTTGTTGAGAATAAAATTTAACTTTATGATACAATGGTTCAATATAGAAGTTTAATCGTTTAAGTCATACAAGTTTTATATAAGCAAATAAAAGCTTGTTAAAGAGATGAAAAACTCTATATACATAGTATTTGGTATTTTAAGGTGGATATAGGGTAAATAGGAGTTGAATATGTTTGATAAAAGATATTGTATGAGCCATTATTTAGCTTTTCGCTTCATTTCTGATGAAAATATAAATTTTTTTAATGGGTTAAAACATACGGTTTTTAAACCTCTTTCAAAAGATAAAACAATATCTGTTAAAAACATCGACGATATTGAAAATGTGATAAAAAACAAAATAGACAAGTTTTATATACCCGATAAAACGGCAATACTCCTTTCAGGGGGAATTGACAGCGCGATTTTAGCTTCATATCTTCCTATCGGAACAAAAGCTTATACTTTTAAATGTATTGCAGATGGTGCTATTGATGAAACAAAAAGAGCGGAGCAATATGCGAAAAAATATAAGCTTAATCACCAAACGATTGAAATGTTTTGGGATGATTTTGAAAAATTAACGCCTGAAATATTAAAAAATGACGGTGTTCCATTTCATTCAATTGAAGTTCAACTTTTAAAGGCAGCACGTTTAGCAAAATCTCAAGGGATTGAGAGATTAATTATCGGAGAAAGCGCCGATTTAATTTTTGGCGGTATGGATAAGTTGATTTCAAAAGATTGGCTTTTGGAAGATTTTAAACAAAGATATAATTTTGTTAATCCTAAAGATGCCTTAAAAGAGCCTGTCAGCGTAGATGATGTTTATGAAAAATACAGATTAGAAAATGGCAAAATCGATTTTTTAAGATTTATGGATGAAGTTTTTTCTGTAGAATCATCTACTTCATACATGCATGCTTTCAATATGGCAGGAATAGATTATCTTGATCCTTATGCTTGTATGACAATGGCAGAACCTTTAGATTTAAAACGAGTAAGGAATGGTGAACCTAAATATCTTATTAGAGAACTTTTTGAAAGAAGATATCCCGAAATTCCTATACCGGATAAAATTCCTATGCCAAGAGCAACAGAACAATGGCTTAAGGATTACAAGCCTTCACGAGAAGAATTTATCTCGGGTTGTGAAAAGGGTATGACGGGAGATCAAAAATGGCTTTTATATTGTCTTGAAATGTTCTTGAATATGCACGATAGAGGGGAATTATAGTGAATAATATCGTAATAGGTTATACTTGCGGAGTCTGGGATTTATTTCATATCGGACATTTGAACCTTTTAAAAAACGCAAAGGGTTTATGCGATAAGTTAATTGTAGGTGTTAGTGTTGATAAACTTGTTGAATATAAAAATAAAAGAGCGGTTATTCCTTTTGAAGAAAGGATTGAAATAGTTCGCAGTATTAAATTTGTTGATGCTGCGGTTGCTCAAGAAGATTTAGATAAGTATAAAATGTGGGAAAAACTACATTTTGATGTTCTTTTTGTTGGAGATGACTGGTATAGTACACCAAGCTGGAAAGAGATGGAAGAAAAATTCAATAAGGTGGGGGTTAGGGTCATATATTTCCCTTATACAAAAGGAACAAGCTCTACTTTAATTAATCAAACGCTTATAAAACTTCGAGAAGATGGAGAATAATTTATGGCAGATGATTTTAAGACATATTTAAAAAAGATAAATTTTGATAAATATATTAAAAAATTAATTAAAAAGCTTGCAGGTAAAAAAGTAATTATTTACGGTTGCGGTTCTTTCTTTTGTTATATTAAAGATAATTATGATTTATCCGGTTTAAATATTATTGGAATATCGGATATGAAGTTTGTGGATGAACAGGAAGGTGAAGAATATTTAGGTTATAAAATTATACCAAAATCCAAAATGACTTCATATTCTCCTGATTGTGTTTTGGTTGCAACACTTGAATATGCCTTAATTATTGAGGATTTTCAAATTAATGTTTTTGATAAAACAAAAACAAAAGTATATCCTCTGGCAAGGATTCCATTGATGCAGATGATTAAAAAAATTTGGGTAGGGTAAATGTATATTAAATTTTTAGAAATTTTTTCAACATTGGCTCTTTTTGCACCTCTTAAAATGAGGAAAAAAATTAGAAATATAGGCTACAATTTAAAGGTATCTCAAAATTTAAACTATATTTCAAAAAATCGCAAAAGAGTTATCAGCCATCTTAAAGATAAATTTAAAAAAGGTGAAAAGCTTAATGTCGCATTTTATATATATGATGAAACAAAGTGGAAAAATCAAAGCATATATGATTTGATGGAAAAAAGTGATATTTTTAAACCGTATATATTTGTTACAAAAAATTGCGCACCAAAGGAAAATTTTAATTATCAAGCGTCTGAGAGCCTTGTAAGGGTGTATGATTTTTTCAAAGCTAAGAATATGAGAGTAAAATATGCTTATGATTTTAAAAAAGATTTCTTTATTCCTTTTGATGAAATGGACCCAAAACCGGATATAATATTTTATTGTCATCCTTGGTATATATATAAAACCCAAGGACCTGTCATGAGTTCAAAATATGCCCTTTCATATTATGTTCCTTATTCTGTTTCAAGCTCCATGGGTCAACAAGAATATTATTTAAGATTTCATCTTTATGTTGGCACTCAGTATGTCATAAATGATTTAATAAAAAAATATTTTAGTGAAAACATGGAAAATAAAGGAGCTAATCTGAAAGTTGCAGGGCATCCTATTTTGGATTATTTTTATTTAAATAAAAATAATCAATATGAAGATAAAAAATCTATAATTTATGCTCCTCATTTTTCCGTAACGGATGATACTATTTTAAAATGGGGCACTTTCCTTGATATGGGCGAATTTATTCTTGATTGGGCAAAAAAACACCCTGAATTTAACTGGATATATAAACCCCATCCTTGTTTAAAAGGTTTTTTGAGAAATAAAAATTTATGGCCTGAAGAAAAAATTCAAAAATATTGGGATGAGTGGAATAAAATAGGGCAAGTTTATGAGTCCGGAGATTATCTTAAAATGTTTATGGAATCTCGAGCCATGATTACAGATTGCGGTTCTTTTAAAACAGAATACTTTATGACGCAAAAACCTCAAATTTTTCTAAAATCAAAAAACGGCATGCCCTTTAATCCTTCTGTTGAAAAAATCAATCAAACTTGCTATAAGGCTGAAAATACAGAAGAATTAGAAAATATTTTGCAAGAAGTTTTGATAAAAGGAAACGATTATCTAAAAGACGCCAGAGCAAAGGTTTATTGTGAATGCGGTTATGAAAATAACTTTGCGGCTAAAAATATAATTGATGACATAAAAAATACGCTTGAGGCAGTACAATGTGTCAAATAAGTATAATATCACCTGTATATAATATGGAAAAATATCTTGAAGAGTGTATAACAAGCATTCTTTCTCAAGATTTTAAGGATTTTGAAGTTCTTTTTGTAAACGATGGCAGCAAGGATTCTTCCCTTGATATTTTAAGACATTATGAAAATATAGATAAAAGAATAAGGGTTTTTGATAAAAAAAATGAGGGTCAAGGGGTTGCAAGAAATTTTGTTCTGCCTTATGCAAAAGGAAAATATGTTCTTTATTTAGACCCCGATGATTGGCTTTGCGAAGGTGCTTTAAGAAAAATTTTTAATAAATTTCAGCAAGATGATTATGATGTAATATTTTTTAATGTGTATAGATTTTATCAAAAAAGCGGCAATAAAAATCCTTTTAGATTTATTGACTGTTTTTATACAAGATTTAAGGATGATGTTTTTAATTCTAAAACTGCTTCCGATATTTTATTTGAAACAAACGGATTGCCTTTTAAGGCTTATAATAGAGAATTTTTAGTAAAAAATAAAATTAAATATACAGCTTCAAAATATATTGAGGATAGTGAATTTTTTATAAGGGCAGTTTTGGCTGCAAAAAAAATGGCATGTTTAAATGAATTTATTGTTAATTACAGAGTTCATAGTGAATCATCCAGCTCTACAACGCATTTAAATATTGATGTTTTTGAAAAAACTTTTTATATTTGTGAATCCGTTTTTATGGAATATTATAATAAAAATCCTGATAAAAATTTGCTTGATTCTTTTTTGAAAAATAGAACAGACCAACTGTTTTGCCATTTTAACAGAGTAATAAAAAGCCATAAAAGACAGTTTTATCAAATGATGCGAAGAATTTTTATTCATATAAAAAGACAATATTCTATGGATTATCTTTCTAAAACTGCTTATAAAAGCCAAGTTGAAAGAATTATTAAATATGGCTATTGTACAGAATTTTTCTTAAGAAAAATTAGGAGATGTTCTTGTCTTTTGTCTTGTTATTTTGAAATTTAGCCGGTTAGAATTTTGGATTATTTTTTTGTTTAAGTTAATAACTTTATTTGATAAAGGGCTATTTTTGGTTAGCTAAATAGTCTACAACTTCATCAACATGACCTTTAACTTTGACTTTTCGCCATTCTTTTTCAATGTTTCCTTCTTTATCTAAAATGAAGGTTGAGCGCTCAATTCCCATATATTTTTTGCCATACATTGATTTTTCTTTCCAAACGTCAAATTTTTCAGCTAAAACGTGCTCTGGGTCTGATAAAAGAATGAAATTAAGCCCTTGTTTTTCTTGAAAGGATTTATGGCTTTTAATTGAGTCGGGGCTAACTCCGATTATCGGGGCATAGATTGAAATGCGGTTTAGGTTATCTCGAAAATCACAGGCTTCTTGTGTGCAGCCGGGGGTGTTGTCTTTTGGATAGAAATATAGGACAACTTTTTGACCTTTGAGGTCGTCAAGATTGAATTCTTTTTCTTCGCCGTTTTTGTCTATGCCTTGTAGTTTCATTTTAACTCCTTTTTGTTTTATTTTAGCATGGGAGATGGGGAAATTGCATTGGGCTTTGAGGGGATTATATTTTTAAATTGTTGATAATTTTTAAGAGTTCTTCGACTTTAAACGTCTATAGCCTCAAAGGTTTTTAGTGCTTTTTCTAAGTTTTCTTTTATTTCTTTAGCTAAAACCTTTGGTTCTGGAAGATTTTCTAAATCTTCAAGACTTTCATCTTTTAGCCAAGTAATATCAAGATTAGTTTTATCACGTTTGATTACTTCATCATAGGTGAATTTCTTAAATCTTTCACTTTCAATTCTTTTTGAAATATCATCTGCGCAATAACATTTAATAAAATCTTTTAAATGTTCATCTGTTAATGCATTTGTAACCAAAGTTAGATTAACATTTGTTCTAAAATCATATACCCAAATATCATTTGTTCTATGTCCATCTTCTAAAGGAGATAATTTATCAAAGAAAAGAACATTCGCCTTAACTCCTTGAGCGTAAAAAATTCCCGTAGGTAGTCTTAAAATTGTGTGTAAGTTAAAATCTTTCAAAAGTTTTTTGCGGACTTTTTCACCTGCACCACCTTCAAACAATACGTTATCAGGAACAACAACGGCTGCCCTGCCTCCAATTTTTAAAACTGTCATTATATGTTGCAAAAAGTTTATTTGTTTATTAGAAGTTGTTGCAATAAAATCATCTCTTTGATAGTCATCCTTTTCTGATTTAACAGAACCATCATCTGCCATAATCTTTGTAGCGGATTTTTTACCAAATGGAGGATTTGTTAATACCATATCAAAACGTTTTTCTCCTGCTGACATCAAAGAATCACCTTGTTTAACAGGACTTTCTCCATTACCAATACCATGCAAATATAGATTCATGGCACAAAGACTAACAACAAGCGGTGTAATATCAACTCCAAAAAGTTTTTCTTCTCTTAATGCTTTTAATTTTTCTTTGTCTTTTGTTTGCTTTTTCATATAATCATAAGCTGCAAGTAAAAAACCTCCGGTACCACAGGCAGGGTCAAGAATTGTATCGTTAGGATTTGGTCTCATAACCTCAACAATAGCTTTTATTAATGGTCGAGGTGTAAAATATTGCCCTGCTCCAGCTTTAGTTTCAGTTGCATTTTTTTGTAAAAGCCCTTCATAAATTGCACCTTTTACATCAACATCAAGCCCCATCCAAGTTTGTTCATCTACTAAAGATACAAGCCTTTTTAACTTTGCAGGTTCAGCAATTTTGTTTTGTGCTTTTGAATAAATAGTACCAACAATGCCTTTTATTTTTGATAACTGGGTTAAAG
>CALVET010000027.1 GCA_944326675.1 Candidatus Gastranaerophilales bacterium | reverse complement strand
TTTTTATTGGTTTAAAACATAAAAATTAACTTAATGACAGTTAAATCTATATATAAATTTAAAGAATAAAATCAAAAAGATATTTTATATCAATATCAAGAGCGTTTGCAATTTGTTCAAGATTTTTAAGTGTAATGTTGGTTTTTCCTCGCTCTAAAAGACCTACAAAAGACCGATTTAAATTTGCTTTTTCTGCAAGAGCTTCTTGTGAAAGCCCACGATCTGTCCTTATTATTCTAACTTTATGACCAAGTTTTTTAATTGTATTTTCATTTTTCATATTATACCTATTTTATTTGTGTAGAAATATGTTTGCCAGTTCTTGCTATATGCAAATGCTTATGTTAATAATCATTTTGTGCTATACTATTATCAAAAGTTGAATAAAATACATGTGCCGAAATTGACATGATGATGTAGTATAGTTATGTAATAAGAAAAGAAAGGAAAAACATGTTAGAAAATTTTAAAGATTACTACAAAACCAACTCTTCGGGAGTATACGCATTGTTTTTAAAAAATAATGGTAATTTATCTATTTTTGAGGCATCAATACAAAATACAATAAAAACAAAAATGAAATATGGACTTTTGTATATAGGAAAAGCTTCTAATTTATCAGATAGAATTGAACATTGCCATCTTAAAAAAGCAAGAGTATCTGCCTTAAGAAGAACTATTGCGCAGTTATTAAATATGGATTTCATAATAGTTTCTGGCAAAAATGAATTAGAAGAAAATAATGAAAATACAATTACGCAATGGCTTATCGAAAATACATATTTTAAAATATACGAAACTCCTGATAAAATATCAGCAGAGAGATTAGAAAGTGAGTTAATAGAAAAATATCAACCACCTTTTAATAAAAAAGGTTGTTCAGAACATTTTTAAAAATCTAATGGAGTGAATATGGCACAGAAAAAATGGATTGCAAAAATTTTTGTTAAAACAGGAAGTCAAAGCAAAAATGTCGAGGTTACGGCTTCAAATCAAGCTGAAGCAATGAAAATTATTAAAATGATGCATGAATTTAAATCCTTTTCATCAGTTCCAAAGGAGATAAAATGATAAAAGACAATACACAAACAATTGAATCAAAATCTGTTGTATGCATTGATAATCGTATTGCGCAAAAAGTACTGTCAGGAATTCCGTTTTTTAATCTCGAAAAAAGTAAGCAAGAAGCAATTTTAATGCTAGAAAGACACAAAAATGCACATCCTAATATAGATGAGTATAAACTTAAAAGATTGTTATCAGAAAAAATCATAAAAAACTACGCTCAAAAAACCGCAAATTGGGGAGCTTGGTTATGTGTGCCTACATTAATTCCATTTATTGGGACTTTGGTTTCTTCTGTTGGTTCAATACCGATTGAACAATCTGTTTTGACGGCATATAACCTGAATTTAATGATAAAGCTGGCTGTTATAAATGATTATCCATTATCTAATGATGATTTTTTAGATACACTCATTAAAAGTGCAAAAAGCCATGGTATTGCAGGAGTTATTACAAAATTTGCCCTGCGTTCTGCTGATGCCTGCCCATTTGTAGGACAATTATTTACTTTGCTTATAGGGATTCCTCTTTGTATGAATATAAATAGAAGTGAAACTTTTAAATTTGGGAAATCCTTATTGCGTGAATATGACATAAACTATGATATAAAAGATTTTCCTATATCAATATGGAGCATTTTATGGCTTATTGTTGCATTAATAATCATTGGATTTGCAAGTTTAAAAGCCTATACAATTATTTTTAATACAACTATGCCTGATATTGGGTTATTATTTTCAAAATTTGTAAATAAATAATCCTATTAAATTGTATAAATTTTTAAAATCGACTTCAAAAAGTCGATTTTTTAATGTTTCCATTTACAAAACTTAATGTAAAAAATATACAAAATACATCTTTTTTAAATTTAAAATAAATAAAATCTATATATCTTTATTAAGTTATGTAACAATTTTCAAAAAAACATACTTTTGTGTCTCCTTAAAAGAACATTTCCTGAAAATCGGGATAATAATATATAGCTTTTTTTATAAAGCTGTCATAAGAGAAAAAGAAAGGAGAACAAAATTATGACAAAAGAGAAAAAACAAAAAGAGGAAAAATTTAGTCAAGAGCAAATGCTAAAAATCGAATATTTGGCAATCTCTGAACTGAAAGAGTATGAGCGGAATGTTAAAATTCATTCTAAAAAACAGGTTAATAAATTGATAGCCAGCATTAAACAGTTTGGGATGGTCAATCCAATCCTGATTGATAACAATAACACAATTATTACTGGACACGGCAGGCTGCAAGCACTTGAAAAAATAGGATACACAAAAATTCCTGTTATTAGAATTGAACATCTTTCAGAAACAGAAATTAAAGCATATCGTCTTGCGGATAATAAAATATCAGATGATGCCATTTATGATCAAGAACTGCTTAAGATAGAGCTTGAAGATATAATGCTTGATGAAGAATTTGTCATCACTAATACTGGATTTGAAATTGCTGAAATCGACTCTATTATTCTTGAAGATTACGCAACTACACCTAAAAGTCAGATAAAGCTGATGAAATTGCAACCATGCAGATTCCTAAGCGTGTTAAATCAGGTGATATATGGAAACTAGGCTCACATATTTTACTTTGTGGAGACGCTACAAATAAACTTCACTATAATAAATTAATGCAAAAAGATAAAGCTAGTCTTATTATCACTGACCCTCCATATAATGTTCCAATTTCTGGTCATGTATGCAAAACCAAACATGATGAATTTAAAATGGCATCGGGCGAAATGACAAAAGCTGAATTTAAAGATTTTAGTAAAAATTTTATGCAAAATCTTGTTTCATTTTCAAAAAACGGCTCTCTTCATTACATTTTTATTGATTGGAGAGGAATAAATACTTTTCTTAACTCAGATTCTTTATTTTATTCAGAGCTTAAAAATATTTGTGTATGGAATAAACTCATTGGAGGAATGGGGAGTATGTACAGAAGCCAACACGAGTTTATCTGCGTCTTTAAAAACGGAGATATGCCACATATAAATAATATTGAATTATGTAAGCACGGAAGATATAGAACAAATGTCTGGGATCATGCAGGAGTTAGTGCAACCAACCCTAAATCATTAAATCTTTTAAAAATATCCAACCGTAAAACCTGTAGGAATGTTGCACGAAATTATTTTAGATGCCTCAAAATCCGCAGATGTAGTACTCGATCCATTTGGTGGCTCAGGTTCAACTTTGCTTGCTTGTCAAAGAGCAAAAAGAAAAGCAAGAATTATTGAAATATCCCCACATTACTGTGATTTAATTCTTTATCGCTTTGAAAATCTTTTTAATCAAAGTCCAGAATTTGTAAAAAATATTTTAGAACCAAAAGAGGTTTAATATGAAAAAAGAAGATAAAGAAAAAGATATCACGGAATATTACATTGATTTATATAAAAACGAAATCGAATTAATAAAATATGCAAAACGGATCAGCAAAGAACAATACGGAAATTTATCCAGATTCTTTGACTTAGATCATTTTGAAAACTTTTACAAACAACAAATAACATTACTAAGAGAGGTAAAAAACATGGTAGAAAAACAAACAGCAAGAAAAAATAATTGGCAACAAAAATACAATAATTTAGTAAAAGCATATGTAGAATTATACTTTCCATTGTGTACCTGTTTTATTAACGAAATAATTCCAAGAATTGACGAAGCACAATTCGATTTAATGTGCAGCAAATATTCTCTAGATGCAGAATTAGTTTTAGCACCGATAAGCAAATTGGGTAAAAAACTTGGTTCTGCAAAAGAAAACAGGCAAGGATATACAAATACCAAAGAGCCAAATAATGAAGATCTCGAAAAAGAAGATATTGATCCAGATTATAAAGTTGGTTACAAACATCCTCCCAAGCATACCAGATTTCAAAAAGGCAACAAGGGAAACCCCAAAGGCAGAAAGTCCAAAAAAGGTAAATCCGCACATGATCTTTTATCAGAAGAGCTTGATAAAAAAATAACAATACAAAAAGATGGTAAATGTAAGAGTATGTACAAACGAGATGTAATTGCAAAAAATATTGTACATCAATTATCAACAGGAAAACCAATTCCTAAAAATAATATTGATTTATATTTTAGTATATCTGACTATGAACGCAAGAAAAAATTCTTTGACAACTATCAAAATCCAACTAGTTGACTTTGATATTCCTTTGAGTGAGCAATACATTCAATGGAATATTATATGCAAACAAAATATAGTGAATTTAGCAAAAAGGAGCTTATTGAACACTTTCAAGAAATGTTTGGGAAAGCTCCTTTTCCCTATTTTAGCAGAAGTTTTTTAATAAAATACATTATTTATAATAAACAAGTCGATAAATATGGGGATTTACCTTTATCTATTCAAAAACAAATTAATAAACTTATTCAGAAGTATCAAAAAAATAAAAGTATTATTAATAAAGATATTAAATCGACAAAAACTTATTGTGTTGATATAGGTACAAAATTAATTCGAGAATTCAAAGGCAAAAAGCATGAAGTAACAGTTCTTGAAAAAGGTTTTGAATATAATGGTGAAATTTATAAAAGCCTCTCTGCAATTGCAAATAAAATTAATGGAACAAAGTGGAATGATAAAGTGTTTTTTGGAGTAAAAAATGGTTAAGAAAATATTTCGATGTGCTATTTACACAAGGAAATCTACAGAAGAAGGATTGGAACAAGATTTTAATTCCCTTGATGCACAAAGAGAAGCTTGTGAAGCTTACATAAAATCACAACAACATGAAGGTTGGGTTTTAATTGAAAAACAATATAATGATGGTGGATATTCTGGAGGTAACCTACAAAGACCAGCACTACAAGATTTATTTAATGATATAAAAAATAATAAAATTGAAATTATTGTTGTCTATAAGGTAGACAGATTAACACGTTCCTTGTTAGATTTTGCAAAAATAGTTGAATTATTTGATACCCACAATTCAAGTTTTGTTTCAGTTACACAAAATTTTAATACGACAACTTCAATGGGAAGATTAACTCTTAATATATTATTATCATTTGCTCAATTTGAAAGAGAAGTTACTGGAGAAAGAATTAGAGATAAAATTGCAGCATCCAAG
>CALVET010000026.1 GCA_944326675.1 Candidatus Gastranaerophilales bacterium | reverse complement strand
AAAATTGTATTTCTGATGATGATTTTATAGAAAATATTTCATCATTAAATCGAAGAGTAGGTTTTCTTACAGGAACCTATTATGCCTATAAAAATTATAATAAATTAAATAACCCTCAATATTTTGGTTCATTTGGCTATAGAAGATTGTTTCATCCTGAGTGTTTATGTGATTTAGCTTTATATGATTTAATTATTCCTTTTCCAAGAAAAATTAAAACGGATTTAAAAACAAGATTAATTCAATATCTTGGTGATGAATTTTATAATAATGTTTTTGATGTTTTATCTAAGTTATGTTCATCTGAAATTAGTGAAATAATAGAGTATTTATTGAGTGATAATATATATTTTGATGAGATTTATATTATGCGAAAAAATATTTTTTTTAATTTTTGCGAATGGATTTTTCCGATTTTATTTGAATTATTAAAAATTCCTCAAAATGTTTTTTCTTCAACACATCAGCTTACAAACCGTGATATACTGCATTTTAAAAATGATAAAAGAGATATTGCTTATATAATGGAGTTTTTGACAGGATATTTTATTTTTAAGTATCAAAAAACTCTATCATATAAGCATTGTGAAGTTATTCTTTTAAATAAGGATAAAAATATAAATGTTTATGATATCTTGAGAAAAAGGATCAGTTCTTGTAAGAAATAATAAACCTTTAAAATTTAAATTTTCTTCGTATTTTTTGGAAGGATAATGAAATTCAACATGGATAAAACATTGTGGAACGATTTTAGGAAAAATGCACTTGTACATTTATGGGAATGTGAGAACAACAATTGGATTTCAGCTTTATATAATTCTAAAATTAAAAAATTAGCAAAGTATTTTCCAAAATATACTAAAAAATTGTACTTAAAATATGTGCTTTTAAGATTTAAAATTATAAAGCGACCCATAATTCCTATTTTAGAGTATGTTGTTACTACAAGATGTACCATGAATTGCAAAAACTGTAACACATTTATTCCTTATTTCAGCTCTAAAACTCATATTGAAAATGTATCATTTGATACTTTTAAAGATGATATTGATAAACTTCTCAAATCTTTGGATTTTATTAATATGTTTGGTTTTGTAGGCGGTGAACCTCTTTTAAATCCGAATTTATATAAAATGATTGAATATGCTTGTCAACAAAAGCAAATTAAGCATGTTTTTGTTGCAACAAATTGCACGATTATTCCAAATGATAAATTGATTAAGGCTCTAAAACACAAGAAAGTTGGAGTTCAAATTTCTAACTATTCTCATGTTAAAAATATAAAAAATGGTGTCCAAGTAAAGCACTACAAAGTAAAAGATTTGCTTGAGAAAAATAAAATTAAAATAAGTGACCCGCATAAAAAAACAAATTCTAATAGTTGGCAGACAATGCCTAAAATATATCCTGACATGCAAAATCGTAATGAAATAATAAAAAATTATGATACTTGTTTTGGAAGATTTTGCTATATGTTTTCAGATGGTTTGATATTACAATGCTGTGTTTGTGTCTATATGACAAGAAATTTAAAAATAGATGATTTTGTTAAATCTGAAATAGTAGATGTCAGAAATTCAGATAATTCTGATGAGCTTAAAAATTCAATAATTAATTTCTTGTCAAAAAGGTATAGTAAATTTTGTAATTATTGTCATTTTGTAGATATGAAATATGGTTTACCTTGCGCACAACAACTTGAGGAGATTGAATGCAAGAATTAATTTCAGTTGTAATACCGTCATTCAATGGTGAAAAGTATATTGAAGAGTGTATTTTGAGTGTCAAAAAACAACACATGAACACTGAGATTATTGTTATTGATGATATTTCAACAGACGATACACCAAAAATTGCAAAATCTCTTGGTTGCAAGGTATTAATTAACAACATTCACAAAGGACAAATTGCTGCAAAAAATATGGGGGTTCGTATTTCAAAGGGGGATTACTGGTTAACTATTGATCAGGATGATATACTTGTTGACGGCGCTTTATACAGGCTTTTTGAAGAGATTAATAAAACTGCTGATTATAATATTGTCATGGCAAAAGTGCAGGATTTTTGCTCTGATAATATTATAGAAAATAAAAAATATTGTAAATCCGAACCTTATTTTGGCATTCTTACGGGTGCTGTTTTATTTAAAAAAGAAGTTTTTAATAAAATAGGTTTATGGTATGAAAAATCATCAACAGGTGATGTCATAGATTTAACAAATCGATTATTTGACCATGGGCTAGATATTAAAAAAATTGATTTTGTATCTTGTTTAAGAAGAATTCATTCAAATAACTATGGCAGGTTACATCAAGATTTAGAATATAAAGATTATGCTCATGTTCTAAGACAAAGAATTATAAAAAAACAAAGAGCAGGTGCTAATGAAGACTAAGAGAATTTTTACTTTTTGGGAGCCTCAAAATAATATTCCCTCATATTTATCTTTATGTATGAAAACTTGGAAAATATATCTTCCTGATTGTGAAATAATAATTTTAAATTATTCAAATCTTGATTATTGGCTTGAAAAAGGTTTTTTAAATAAATATTTAAATCCTAATTTTTCCTATGCTCTTCAATCTGACATTATACGATGCGCTATATTGAGTAAGCATGGCGGTATTTGGATTGATATTGATACAATATTTACATCTGAAGAATTTATCAAGTATTTTGACATTAATTCTGATTTCATTCTAATTGCACCTCATATTTGTTTTATTTGTGCGGATAAAAATTCTGTCGTTTTAAAAAAATGGAATAAAAGAATAAAAACAAGAATAAAATTTTATAAAAAAGCTTTTTCTTATGGGTTATTTTCAAAATATTACCTTAAGCTATTTAAAAAAGATTTATATAAAAAACTCATCAATTGGAGCTATTTTGGAAATGATATTTTAAATCCACTCTTTAAAAAATACACAAATAAAAAGGATGTCTATTTAATAAATCGCATGGAATTGGGGTGCATGCCAGAACTTTTATTTGATTTTAATAAACCTTTAAATATTGTTGAAAAATATCGTAAATTTTATTTTGAAGAAGACAATTCAAATTTTGCATGTAAAACCAGCAAAGGTATAATTCTTCTTCATAATTCCTGGACGCCTAATCTTTTTAAAAGCATGACAGAAAAAGAATTTTTAAGCTCAAATAATACACTGGCTATCCTTTTAAAAAGATTGACTAATCGCACGTTTATTAACTAATAATTCATATATTGACATTAATGATTTAACGGATAAAATTCTTTTGTATTTATATTTGTATTGTATACTATGTCAAATTAACAACTTGTCGAGCATTGCTCGTTCAATGTGTTCTTTTGGGAACGGTAGATTATGAAAGTAACTTTAAACGTAAATAGAGTAAATAATAATATATATTTTAAAAATAAGAATAAACAAAATGAAGAAAAAGCCAAAAATGCATTAATGGAAGGTGCGCAATGGTTTGGCATGGGGATAGGGGTTGATGTATTAAAT
Source organism: Candidatus Gastranaerophilales bacterium (assembly GCA_944326675.1). Classification (GTDB taxonomy): domain Bacteria; phylum Cyanobacteriota; class Vampirovibrionia; order Gastranaerophilales; family Gastranaerophilaceae; genus RUG14156. The sequence continues at coordinate 3,803 of CALVET010000026.1, read as the reverse complement.
TCTAAAGTGAATTTGTTCAGGTCACGTGTTAAACAATCAATTTTTGTTAATTTTGTTTTAGCGGCTTGCGCTTCAGTTTTAGCTTTTGTACATAAACCTGATAAGACAGTTTCGCAAGATAAATAATTTAATATATTAACAATTGTAAATTTTTTATAAATAATATTTAAGTTTTTAATAAACCATGTCGTTTCCTATACTGTAGATTTGAATGAAGGTATATGGTATGGGTAATGACATTTCTAAATTGAGTGGTACACATGGGTATAAAACTACTCAAGAATTAAAAGACGCAATGAACAAAAATTCTGCTGTTCATTATGGAAAAGAAAGCAAAAGGAGTGAATCTATTTTTGGTGAAGACGGTCTTCAAGCCGGTGCTACCAAGGATGATTTTTTAGAAAGATTTAAGCAAATTGGACTTGATGAAGATATTGCAAATGCATGCTGGGAAGTTTTAAATATTGATACTGACGGTGATTCAGCTAATATAATCGATGAAGATGAACTTGATAAACTAATGGAAATGTTTGGTTCTGACGCTGAAGGTGAAAATGGCGATGAAGTTGATGAAATCACGCTTGGAAGTTTTTATACAAAGCTGGAAGGTACCGATAAAAAATTAACAACTGATTCGACCAAGGAAGAAGAAAACTCTAAATCACAAGATGAAACTTCTACTCAAGCAAATAACGGCGGCGGTATACTTCAAGGAATATTTGACGGTATAATTAACGGGCTTAAAAATTCTATATCAATGTCGCCTATAATGATGATTGCAAATACGTTATTTCCGTCTTTGTTTGGTGGCAGTTCTTCCCAAGCAGAAGCTTCTGATGGAGCAGATGATGTAGCCGGTAATGCTGTTGCATCAGCATTAAAAGAAGGTGTTGATGAACTTGGCGGAGAAATACAATCCAGCGTTACAAGTGCATTAACAGATGCTGCAAAATCTGTTATTACTGATTTATTAACTAAAGGCAAGTAATTTACTTGCTTTTAGTGAGATAAAAAGTGCAGGAAGGAATTACTTGGAGATATTCTTATGGACAAATTGAGCGGACAATATGGATTTGATACCAGAACAGAATTAAAAGAAGCAATGTATGACACAGGTAAAACTAAGTTTGGGCAAGGAAGTGCCAGAGCTGAGGTTTTATTCGGTGATGACGGACTTCAAGCAGGTGCTACCAAAGAAGAATTTCTGGATAGAATTCAAGAAATTGGTTTTAGCTCTGATATTGCAAATGCATGCTGGGAAGTTTTAAATATTGATACTGACGGTGATTCAGCTGATATAATTGATGAAGATGAATATAATAAATTAATTGCCATGTATGGTTCTGATTTTAACGGTGAAAGAGATGATGAACTAGATGAAATTACAGTTGGCAGTTTATATACCTTTTTAAGTTCTCCAAGAGATGTTTCAACTTCCTCAAGCGAGGATAGCTCTGATGTAACATCGGTTGACCCTTCTGTAACAACAGAGCCTGATGGTTCAGTTTCCGATGATACCGAAGGTAATAACGATGAAGTTGAAGGCGAAGATGAAGATGAATATGTAAATAATAGATTAATATCTTTTATGTCTAATTTTATTGAAGATGTAAATGATTTACTTAATGATGGTGATGTTCAATTTGAAGATGTGTTGAATTTAGCCAAAAGTTATGATTTTGCTGAATTTTCCGATACTGAACCGACATCAGCTCAAGAAATTGAATATCGTTCACAACTTGTAGATAAAGCTATTTCTATGTATTCTTATGCTACTACACCTGAAGAAATATCAAGTTTAAATGATGCTACAGGTATAGTAGATGTAATTTATACGTCATTTGACGATAATGACCTTAGAACTCAAAAACTTCAAGATTTATTTGAAACAGTTTCATCTGTTGAAATTGAGTCTGAATCATCAGGAGTTGATTGGGGTCAATATGATTATCAACAAGCTTTTGAACAATTGGTAAACGGAAATTACACTAACGCTGATATCTTAGAGCTGTTCAATGAAAAAGGCGGTTCTGATAAGGTTATATCAGAAATTATGCAGCTTGATAGTGAATCACAGAAGAAATATTTAGATGCACTTATGAGTTCTATATTAAATGTTGGTGAAGTTCAAGGTGACGAACCCGCTGAACCTGAAGCTGACGAGGACACAGATGAGTTTGTACGTCCAGCATCTGATGATACACCAATAAGTGATACATCAGCTACATATTTTGCAGATAAAATTAATGGCGGACTTCCTTTCCAAAATATGGACTACTCAGCTTTACAAGATGTATTAAATAATCAAAATTTCTCACAAGAAGATATTATAGAAATATGGAGTAAATATTCCGAAAAACATGGTAATTTGCTTGAAAATTTGAATTATAGCCTAAATGTAACTGCAAAAAATCAAGCTACGGAAGAATTGGCTAATATTGCTATAGAACAAGCAAAAGCAGGAAATGAAGAAGCCATAAGCTTGCTTGCAAAAGAATTAAAAGCATCCAGCAAAAATATGAAATTTGCTCCGGATCATTTTATGTCATATTTCTTTGAAAATATTGATACCAAAACATTGTCAATTATTGTTCAAGAATATTCGCAATTAAATGATGGTGATTCAATGGCAAAAGACATTGGCGGATTTATATCATTTGGCAAAGTTAATGATTATGTAAAACAAATTGAAGAAGCTATGTCTTTACTATAATCTTTTAGCAATATTTATGCTATTATCTTCTTATGAAAAGTAAGAAAATAGTTAAGATATTTGTTCTTGCAATGATTTTATTAATCGGCTGGGGAGTTGTTTGGTCATGGTTTATAACAAGAACCGTCAGAAAAAATTCTGACAATGACTCAATGAAAAATCAGCATGCCATTGTTAAAAACATTATCGTCACAGAAACACAAAATGAGAAAAAATATTGGGAGTTTTATGCCAAATCAGGCGAATATAACTCTGAATTTAACAGTGTTTTATTAAATGATGTTATTGGCAATTTTTACGATAAAGAAGGTAATGTCGTGGTAAGTTTCAGGTCTAACAAAGGAACTTATGACGAAAAAACAAAAAAAGTAGTTCTGAATGGAGATAATCTTTTTGTTGGAAAAGACGGTTCGCAGTTGTATGCGGATGAATTAATATGGCAAGGGGAAGATAAGGATATTCTTGCTAATGGGAATGTTCAATTTATTCATGATAATAAACTAATCGCTAAATCTAAAAGAGCGGTTTTTAATTCTACTTTGACTAATTTTAAAATCATGGATAAAACAAAAACAAAAATTTATGCTGATGACGATTCAAAGAAAAAATATACACAGTTGTAATTTTATGCTAGATTATTAATTATGAAAAAGATAAATATTAAATTTTTAATAGTTTTTTTATTGTTATTTTTTGCAAGCAGTGTTTTTGCAATAACGATTGAATCTAAGAAGCAAGAAATGCAAATTGATAAAAATAAAGGCTATTTTACGGGGGATGTAAAGGTTCAGGTTGGTGATGTTATAGTTCAATCACCAAGAGCTGATTTAGATTTAGAACCCGAAACTAAAAAACCTTCGTTAGCAACTTTTTTTGATAAACCGTATGCTCATCAAATAAAAGATAATAAAAAGCACGAAGTTAAAGCTGATATAATCAAGGTTTCATTGATTAAAAAGGTCATTACGGCTCAAGGTAATGCTCAAACTAATGTTTTGGAGGATAAAAAACCGACTATAATTATAACTGCCGATATGCAGGAATATGACACAAATACAAGCTTAATGAAAGCAATAGGTAATGTTGTGAT
>CALVET010000025.1 GCA_944326675.1 Candidatus Gastranaerophilales bacterium | reverse complement strand
GTATGTCTTCATATTTTTCAGTAAACTTTATACCTTGTTGCAATAAATATTTCATTATTTGTTGAAGAATAAAAAAAGGATTTTAAGCAAAATCTTAAAACCCTTGATATACTTGGTTGCGGGAGCTAAAAAGATATATTATTGGAGAAATGAAACCCCTATAAATAAAGGGATTGAGGACTTGCTTATTTTGAAAATAAGACAAAAAAAGAAATTTACTATCAAGCTGTTGGAAAAGTGTTTGGGTTATGACCGTACAAAGTCTTATCAAACAAATCATTTAACCGAATACCAAGCTGAAAGAATAACTAAACAGGCTTATTATTATCTGTCTAAATTTTTGAAACAAAAATTTATTAAAAAAACAAAAAAATATGAAACTCAAAAAGGCAGTAAAGCTTTGATGATGTATGAGTATATTTAAAAAATATAGAAATTTTAAAATGTTATTTTTTTATTTTTGTGATTTTTTCGTATTTTTGCATTATAATTTATACAATAAAGGAGGACGCCATGTTAGTAGAATTCAGTGTTGAAAATTTTTCTTCAATAAAAGATAAAATAACATTTAGTCTGGAAGCAACAACAGACAACTCATTACCCCAAAATTGTATATCAGTCGACATTCCCAAATCAACCAAAGAAAAACAAAGTATAAAGCTCTTGAACTCTGCAGCTATTTTTGGACCTAATGCTTCAGGAAAAACAAATTTTTTAAGAGCTATGGGAATTCTTCGAACAATTATATATTCATCTAATAACTACCAGTTAGGTCAAAGGTTTCCTATTTATCCTTTTTTGCTGGATCAAAATTGTGTAGAAAAACCTTCAATTTTTTCTGTTTTATTTATAAAAAATAGTATCAAATATTTGTATGAACTTTCAATAACTCCGACAAAAGTTGTTTCGGAAAGTCTCTTTTATTATCCAAACGGTAAAAAAGTACAGGTATTTAAAAGAGGAATAGATAATAATATTTCATTTATGCCTATTAATGAGAAAAAGTCAGATGAAGATGAAATAAGAAGAAAAATATACCTGGAAGAAATATCAGAAAATATTCTGGTTTTATCACTTGCTAATAAGATAAAAATTAAACCGCTTCAGGAAGCATTTTCTTGGTTTTATGAACTAACTGCTATAAAAAATGATATTTATCCTAATGAAACAAGTAGAAGGATTCATGAAAATACTGTATCTAAAGAAAGAGTTTTAAAATATTTAAAACTAGCAGATTCTTCAATTGAAGATTTAGAATTAGATGTTAAAGAAATAGAAGAAAATAATTTACCAGATTACATAAAAAAAATGGTAATCGAAGAATTGGCAAAAGAAAAAAACATGTCTCCAGCTGAGCTAGAATCTGACTTTGATAAAAATGCAAGAATAGTAAAAACAGAAATTAAAGAGAATTTTATCCATATTGGTAAAGATAAATCAGGAAAGTCTGTCCGTATAGCACTTCCTAAATATTTAGAATCAGATGGAACTCAAAAATTATACGGAATAATCTCTTCAATTATTTTATCTATAGTCAATGGAAGTGTTTTGTTTGTTGATGAACTAGATTTAAGATTACATACAAACTTAGTCAGAACTATTGTACAGATTTATAGTTCAGAATTAAATAAAAAAGGTGCTCAATTAATTTTTACAGCTCATGACACAAATCTTTTAGATACACAAATGCTGCTACGCAGAGACCAAATATGGTTTACTGAAAAACAAAGTGATTGTCGTACAGAGCTTTATTGTCTTAGTGAATTTAAAATAAGAAAAGATAAAGTTATCAGAAAAAGTTATTTAGCCGGCATTTTTGGAGCGATTCCAAATGTAACATTGGAGGATATTCTGTGGCAAGAACACGTATAAAAAAAAGAAAACTGAATACTGTTATAAAAATTATTTGTGAAGGACGTACAGAATATCTTTATTTTGAAGAAATAAGACAATCATTGAAAGGTTCAGATATAAAAATAGACCCTAAGATAAGTGACGATTCCTCTTGTATCGGTGTAGTTAAATTTGCTGAAAAAAAATATTCTGATTTATCAGACGATATTAAAGTTTTTTGTATTTTCGACAAGGATAAAAATACAGAAAAGAATTATGAAAAAGCTATTAAAATAGCCAAAAAGAATAAATTTGAAATAGTACTTTCAAATCCTTGTTTTGAAGTTTGGCTTTTGGCACATTATTGTGATATGTTTGAATCAATATCCATATCTAAATTACAAGATGAAATGAAGAAAAAATTAGGAGAAAATTTTAAAACATCAAGAAATAATTATGAAAAACTCAAAGTAAATACCCAAAAAGCTATAAATAATGCGAAGTTTTTCGCAAAAAGAAATGAAAATGATAATCTTGATAAATTTAGTGAAGAAGGGAATCCTTCAAGTGATATTTATAAAGTAATTGAATATATACAGGAAAAATCCAAGAAGCAGTTATAAAAAATAACAGTCAAATTTACCCCAAAAACATCTCCCTCTCTTCTTCCCTGCGTCTTGTCAGTCCGACAAGAATTTTTCCTCCCGCCTTGTTCCATCTCAAAAACTGCTCACCAGCCTCAGAATACTTCCCTTCATTGAGCAGCCTCAAAAGAGTCGATGTTCTTAGCGCCTCACCTCCGCAGTTGTAACAAAAACTCACAAGTGCATCAAACTGATTTTGATTTATTGGCACCTTTACACAACTTTCAACAGCCTGCTCATAAACTTTCAAATCTTCTCTCAAAAATTCTTCAGCTTGAGCTTGTGTGATTTTCTGTCCATTCTGCACATCCTTTGTATGCCCGTAACCGATTGTCCACACTCCTGCTGGACATTTATAAGCCTCAAGCCTGCACCCCTCAAATTTTTTAATCAAATCAATACCTTTTTGTGATGTTCTCATCTTTTATACTCCCTCGCTTCAAGTGCTGCAATGCGTATTTCTATCTGCTTTGCGTCCTCAAGATGGGCTTCTATTGCCTTTGAGGTATGCTCGAGCTGATTCAGCTGACCGCCGATATAATATACAGCTCCGAAGATAACACCGATAGACGTAAGCGACAACGCTATGATATATTTTAGCGCATCATAGAGTAAATTGACCTTTACCATCAATGACGGCTGCTCGGCGTGTTTTACATCGCCGAAAAGCAGTCCTTTAAGGTCGTCTATTTCTTTTTTTAATAACTTGTGATGTTCATAGCAAAGCTTATCGACCTCTTGCCCGTGCTCGTCGAGATATCTTATAAATTCCTCATTGCTCAATGTTCCACGCTCCTCTATTGATTGTGCCCTGATACACATCAACACAAAAGCCCGCTATGTTTGCCTTGAGCGTGCTTATGCCCGCCTGCTTGCAGAGTTCACGAAAAACAAGCGAGGTTATTCGCCTGTACTCTTCGGGAGTTTCGAACAAAAACGAATATCGCTCGAAAATGTCCGTTTTGTACTCTAAAAGGTAATCATGCACCAGCGACGGGATTAAAAATTCATTGTCTTTAGATGAGCCAAACCACCAGCAGGGAGCAGGGATATCAGCCCCGTTCCACGTGTAGCCCCTTGGAATAGTCACCCCGAAGAAATACTCATCCGTGTTAACTCTTAATGATACATCATTGAGAAGTTTGAAGGGCTTATCCGCTTTCTCGTGTTTGGTCAAAAGCGTGTCTTCATCGTCTATAACTCTGATGTGCACGTGCGGGCTCGGGTCTAAGCTTACTTCTCTTACTTTATTTTTCCAGAACATCTTTTCAACTCCTTCCGTACAATCCGGTTTCTCTGCACAATGGACTATTTTGAGCAATCCTGATTTTTAACCCTCTCCCTTGAGCAAAAGAAATCCATTGCTCTAAGCATTCTCTTTGTTTTGTCCTGCTCTCATCTTCCGTCTCAAAGTCGCACCCTGCATAAAATATTTCGTCATATCCTTTGATTATGGCGTATGCCGTCATATATGATACTGTCGAGGCAAAATATTTATTTTTGAGTTCATTCCCTTTTTGCAGGGTTCTGAGCTTCAACACCTGCGAATACGGATAATTTAACCTTGTGATGTGTTTCTCTTTTTCGTAGTCATAATGCAGGTTAAACCACAAATCCCACCTTGAATATCTGTTATAATAGTGGTTTAATCCCCATATTTCATAAGATAAATCGTCAAAGGGAGCTTCTTTGAAACTCCCTCCTACTCCGACAATTGCGACTTTTTTCATTCCATCACTCGCCCTCTTTAGCCTGTTTCTGCTCTTGCAGGGTAATAAACAAAAACTTGCAGTTGTTTATCTTTACGCACTGATTTTCGATTTCAGCGCCTTTCTGGACTTTTATCCTTGTCCATGATGAGTTTTCAATCTCAACGTCTTGAATTGCTTTGTTTTCATCAGCGAAAACACTTGATGTAAGCGCAAATAACACGCATAAAATTAA
>CALVET010000024.1 GCA_944326675.1 Candidatus Gastranaerophilales bacterium | reverse complement strand
AGTCATAATACTATTTTAAAAATTTTTTATGGTGTTGGCAATAGGTTAAGTATTCGAACAATGTGTTGATAAAAATATTCGTATAACCTCAAAAGCCTTGCGGGATATGATTTTTACTTTTTTTGATAATATTACAAATTGTTAAGAATATTTAATATAAAAAGGCAAAAAAAGCAATTTAGTGTTGTTTATATAAGTGTGTAGTTGTTTTGGAGTAAATATGCAACAAGTCCAAAGTCCAAGTGTTGACAGTCTTCCAAGAATAGGATATTACGTATCAAAAGAAGAACAAAAACAAAAATTTTATAAAAATGAATCTCATATACATAAACAAGGACCCTTATCGGGCGTAAAAGCAGGAGCTCACAAGTTTACAAATGATTTATTAACTTATTTTCCAAAGGGGTTTGCAGGATCTAAAAACAGTGATTTTTACGAATATTTATCATTGGGCATGGTGCCTTATGTAGTTGGAAGCAGCATGTTAATTGCTTTATATGGTGCTGCAAGAGGTAAATTTAACCCTACTGATGCACATGCTGCCGGTGTTGCCTTTAAAAAAATGACAGCCGGTGTAATTGCTTATGGCGTTGGAAAATGGGCCTCAACAAAATTATCAAGAACTTTAATAAACGCTTCAACAGGCGTGGACTTGGATTTAAAATATATTAAAAAAATTAATGAACTCCCTGAACCGGGACAAGAAAAAGGACTTGTTAGAATACAGTACCCGGGAGTGTATGATTCAGCAGAATTCTTTAGAAAAGATTTACTTGCAAAAGATGCTGAATTAAATCATGGTAATGTATTCGCCCTTGATGATAAAAAAGCAAAAAAAGCCGGATTTAAAGAAAAATTAAATAACCCCGGTCAATTGGTAAATGAAAAAACAAGAAAACTAAAAATAAGAGCTACGGCGTTGGAAAATGTTTCAAAATATATTGTAGCCGCAACAGGTGTGGCATTTGGTGCGCAAAAAGCATTTGCAGAAATGTCATTACCTAAATTAACAAGTTTATATAATGCAAAATCTTTCTTAGTCGGAGTTGCAAAAACTGTTGCAGAAGCAGGAAAACAACTATGGCAAGGAACAGACAGAAATGCAATAACAAGAAATTACGGAAAAGTTTTGATTGGGGCAAGTGCGATAAGCACATTGTTGGCATGGCTTATTCCTACAATAGGATTTAAATCAAATCCTAACACAATTAAAACAAAAGTTGATACTAATAAAGAATACGAGGTATGCTAATGACATATATAAGCCCTATTCTAAGCAATTCTTTAAATAAAAAAAATAATACAAATAAAGCAAGCGAAAATCATTATAATAAAATTTATGAAGAATTAACTCGTCATGCGAATGATGTTAAGCCTAACGCTCCAAAAGCAAGATTGATAAAAGGCGGGGTTTCACATGCTGTTACAAATACAATAAAAGACGGTCAAAACTTTTTTAAAGCAGTTAAAGACGGAAAATTAAGCGATAATAACTTAGGAAGAATAAATGACCTTGGCATGAAGTTTGGTGCATTGCTTATTGCTTCATTTTTGGCAAGCAGAGCAAAAACTAAAACAGACGCAATCATGCAGTTTGTTGGCGGCACAACATTTTTTGCTTCTATGAGCTTGTGGCCAAAATTGTTTATTAATTTACCTGCAAAAATAGTCCATGGTTTTGATATAGGTCAAAGATATGTTAGCGCTCAAGGGGATGAAAAAGATTTCTTCTTGGATAATCAATTCTTGCCTTGGGATGCATATTCAAAAGATGAATTAAGAAGAATAGGTAAAAGAACGGGAATTGATTACGACAGCCCGAATGGTGAAGAAAAAATCCAAAGAAAAATGCAAAAAACCGCTCTTCAAAACAGAACCCTTTGGATGGCAACAGCAGGTTTTGCAACTCCTTTATTAACAGCTATGACAGGTAATATATTAGAGCCTAAAGTAAAAGATACAGTTATAGAAAGAGGTTATAAAAAGGCAAAAGATATTCTAACTTCAAATCTGTTCTATTTACAAAGCGGAAAATCTACTGATAAAACAGGTTTAGAAGAATATTTAAGTTCTTCAAAAGCTGATTTAAGAAATGTTACAGGAATTAATAATTTAATTGAAGAATATTCTGCTAAAAAACTTGATAATGATTTCTATCAAAGATTAGCTGATATGCTCCAAGTTAATGCTCCGACTGATGCCGTTAGGGCAAACAATGGAGAAATTGAAAACAGAGCTCTTCAAATGTTTAAAGACAAGGATGGCTATGTTCCTATTGAAAGTTTCCGTGCAGATAATTTAGCTGATGTATTAAGAAATATTCAAGAGCAAACTGCTGTTGTTGATGAGAAAAGTTTGGCAAGCGCTCTTGAAAGCGCAAGTTTATTACCTGATTCTAGTGATTTTATGGATGCAGGCAAGGTAACTTCAAGTGTTCAAAAATCTTCAGATAATATTGAGAAAATTTTAAAGGATTTTGAACAAAGTTCAGATAAAACAATAGGCGGTTTGAAAAAAATATTAAAGGATAACGATTTAGCTGATTCAAAAATAGCCTCTGTTGAAAAAGGTCTTAGCATGAATAATGCACCTTTCTTTGAGACAATTAAAGAATACAATGAATCTGTATTACCTGAAATTAGGGGCAGATTTAAATCATATATGAATTTATTTAATTCCGTTATGGGTTCAAAAGCTGAATCCAAGACAACAAAAGAATATCTTGCCGAGTTAGATAAATTAATGAAAAGATTTAACTTTAGTTATGACGATTTAAAAGAAATGACAAAATCGGGTGTTGAATCAAGCGAAGCAAAATCGCGCTTGGCAAAATACTTTAAGAAATTTGCGTTAAAAACAAAAGATTTATCTCCTGATGAATATAAAGAAATGCTTGGCAGTTTCTTATCAGCTCCGATAGATAAAGAATTATTGGAAACAATGGAGCACTTGGTTGATTCTGAAAATATTAAAAGCATTACCAAAAATGTAAAATCTACGGGTAATAATGGATTTTTTAAGATGTTAAATAATGCATTTATCGGCAGCAGTGATGAAACAAAGTCAGGTTTAATAGGTGCATTGAACAGATTTAAAGAAAATAAAATCATATCTCTTGAAGCAATTAAAGCAAAGGCATTAATTTGCAGTAATTTTGAAAGAAGAGTTGCAAAAGGTGAATTTGAAGCAGCCCTTAAGGAAGCAGGTTTGATTTCTGAACAAATTGCCAAAGATAGCAGGTTAAATGAATTGCTTGGCGCTGCACGTTTATTAGTTTATGACGGATCTTCTTCCGTATATGCAAATAAAGCCGGTCTTGGTAATGAAGTTGATTTTAATAAACTAATAGAGTTTATTTATAATTCTGAAAGTTTTAATTTTGAAACCTCAGATTTTAATATAAAAGAAGTAGTTGAAAAATTAGGAAAAATAGATCCAAGTAAAGAAAAAGATTATTTAAGATCTTTAAGTTTCTCGCAAGCTATTACAGAGCGTGCAAGAGAAATATATAACAATAAGAGTTGGAAAAGAATATTTGTTCCTATGACAGCAGCTCTTATCGGAGTTACTTTATTGGTTCAACCTTTCTTTGGAAAGATTAAAAACGAATTCCCCGAAGAAGGTAAAAACGGAGGTGCCAGATAATGTCAATAAATAATGTAAGATTAGCGCAAGTACCTGTTCAAACCTTAAATAAGACAACTTCCAATGTTCAAAAAAATGAACCACAAGAATTAAAGGGCGATTATCAATTAACGTTTGTAAGTCCTCTTTTGGCTCAAGCACTTTTGGCACAAAGTAAAAAAGTATTATCAAATAACAATGTTTCTTCTGTTAAAAATATAACTGAAGCTCAAAAAAGAGTTCCGGGTTATAAAAATGAATTAAGAGATATGCTGACTCATAACAAAGCCAATATTTTGGCTGTAGTTCTAAGAACAATGAATGCTCAAGATAAAGACGGAAATGAGTTAATTCAAGGTGATGAAATTTCTGGTAATTTCATAAATGCGGTTGATAGATTGGATGAAATTAAAGATTTGGGCTTTAACACTCAACACGTATTACCAATTCATCCTACAGGAAAAACTCATGCTATGGGTACAGCAGGTTCATTATATTCACCTAAGGATTTTTTAACTTTAGACCCTGAATTGGTTGATGAAAATCCTCCTGCCGAAGTTAAAAAAAGAATTGAAGAATTGTACGAACAAAAAACAGGCAAAAAGCTTGAAAAAATGGATAAAAATGATCCTGAAGTAGCTTTTGCACAATGTAAATACTATATTGATGAATGTCATAAACGCGGTATGAAAGTAATGCTTGATTTACCATCTTGTGCCAGTGTTGATTTTGCAAGAATGCATCCTGAATTAATGGCTATAGGTCCTGACGGCAAAGAAAAAGTTCCTCAAGGCTGGCAAGACATAAGAATGTTTAGATCATTCATTGATGAACAAAATCGTATTTTAAATAAACCTCTTGTAGATATGTTTAAAAAATATGTCGATATGTGTGTTGACTTAGGTTTTGACGGTATAAGGGCCGATGTTGGCAGAGCAAGACCCGTTGAATTATGGAATGTAATTATTAACTATTCAAGAGCTAAAGATCCTCAATTTGCTTGGTTGGCTGAAACATATACTCATGAAGACGCTTCACCGCAGTTAAATATGCCTTATGACAGACCGCAAGAGCTTTTGGAAGTTGGTTTTGACAGCTATTACGGTCAATATCATAACTATAGCGATTGGACAAAAGCCGATGTTTTATATGATTATGTTAAAGAAAATATTGATATGAATAATAAAATAGGGGCTAAATGCGGTCCTAAGTCATTAATCGGTTCTTTCGCAACTCATGATGACCAATCACCTATGTTATATGGTGGCGCTCCTTGGGTAATGTTTACAACAATATTACAAAGTATGCTGCCTCAAGTTAACCCTTATATGGTTGATGGTATTCAAACAGGAGATTTCTATTTATATCCTTATGAACATGCACTTGTAAGGGACTCTGAAACAGATAACCATGAATGCACTGTTCATTCAGGAAGATTGGACATATTTAATAAATCAAGAAAACCGGGCGGTAATTCTCCCGAGATTGCACAAGTTGTAAAAACAGCATTTGCTCTTAGAGATGGTAAATACAATGAGTTAAATCCAAACTCTAACGTTAAATTATCAATGAAAAATGCTCAAGATGTAATAACAGAAGGTTCATTTATAAAATTACCTACAAATAATCCTGAAATTATTGCGTTTGCAAGACATAAAGACGGCAAGACTCTATTGTTTATAGGTAATAGAAATATCAACTTGAAAGTTGGCGGCAAGATTGAAATCCCCGGTTTAAAACCTGACCAAAAATTTGTAAATTTAATGCCAAGCTATGGCGCTGAATGTAAATTCCAAAACAACACTCAAGGTGCAGCAGTTGTTGAGTTAGGTGCAGGCAGAGCTTGTGTATTTGAGATAGATGATAAAGATATTGAAAAATTATCTAAGCCGGAAAATGTGCTGCAACAAAAATATCTGTAAAAAGTTAAAAAATTTCATCATAAGGGAAATTAAACAGTAAAGGATAAGTTATGGATTTATCAATTAATAGATTTCAAAAAGCAAGACAAAAACAAATTTCATTTGAAGGAGTGAAAAGTACATATAACAAAACTGCAATTCCTGTACTTGATTTTACAACTCCTCCTTATAATCCCTTAAAAGAAGAAGCATATTTAGAACTTGTGTTTTTAAATAAAAAAGATAAATCAAGCGGTTATATTACTCCTGATTCAAGTGATTTTTATGTACTTCAATTTGATGAAAAAGATCAGATTAAAATTAAAAAAGATTTTTTTGATAAAAGAGGTATAGATGCTTTTGCATACAGATATCGATTTGACCAAAAGGACGGTTCGGAACCCAGATATTCGCTTGACGCCTTTAAAACAATTGAAATCAAAGATGGAGAAGAATTTAATATTGTTAATTTAGGAAAAAATTACGGTATTTCACCAAAAGCAGGTACAATGCGCCATAGTTTTGTAGATTCCGATGCTGTGGTTGTTGATGGTAAAGTGCGTGAAACCGTACTGAGCGAATTTAGAAGAAACCATTTTAACAAATTAGGCGGAAGCTTAAAAGGTATTGATGAACTTGTAAAAAATGGCGAATTAGCGCCATACAGATATATTATTACCACTCCTGATATAGGTGTTGACCCGACATCTCCTCATAAGTATTGGTCTAATAACTTATATCAATGTAATAATATGCAAGATTTTAAAGATTTGAACTTTGATTTATATAAATTAGGTAAAAGCTATGTTGCAGACGGCGCTTTTACATCTCAAGGTATTCAATCGCCCTTGGTAGCACATGCTCTAAAATGGGGCGAAGCTTCACCTTTTTATTATATGTTGAAATTACAAGATAACGTAGCTCTTGGTGTTTTACCTATGATGCCTCAAGAGGGTAGGGAATATTCTTTTCCTACATTGGGTGTTAGGGTAGTTAACCCTAAAAAACCCGGTTATAATAAAAATAAACCTACATATATTCAATTCTATGATAGCCGCATGGCAAGCGATAGACAAGTAAATGACGCTTCAAAATTAATTTCAAGTTACGATACTGTTCCAAAAGAAGATTTTGAAGTAATCGGTTATCCTGATTCTGTTCATCCTTTTTATTTTGAAGTTGACACCGATGATTCAAGATTAAAGGTGTTTAATGATAAAAACGCTGTTTTAATTAAAGATATTGACAATGTAAGGAAATTTTTGTCATTTGATAATTTTAAAATATCAGATAGACAACACGCCTCAGGAGCAACATTCTGGGATGGTAATGTTGATCTTATTAAGATGAATTTGTCTAATCCGAAAAATACAAAAGAAAGTATTGAAGGCATGAAAAATGCCAGACAATACATACTTGGCGTTGCTTCATTTTGGACTGAAGCAATTCAAAGTGATTTAATTTTAAGAACTGCCTTATTAAGCGATGAGGAAAAAGCAAAGGTCGCAATAAATAATGATATTACTCCTGAACAATTGGAAGTAATTAAAAATGCTCCGGATAGCTTGCCTTCAAGTGTATTAAGTGACAATAAGACAGTAAGTGATTATATTGAAGAATTTCCTTTGCAATCATTGGAAGTTAGCCCTGAGCTAGCAGCAGTATTTTCTGAGCCTCAATTTAAAAAGGAATTTTTAAATGAAGAAACATTTGCTTGGTTGAATGATGTTGTTGAAAGTACAATTACTGAAGCAATACCTGAAGAATATAAGCAAGATGAAAATTATAAAGCCTTTGCGATAAAAGCTTATGCGAATGAAGTAATCAAAGATGTTTTGATGGATTCGCTAAATCCTGTTGCAACAAGAAATAATCTGGAGAAAGTTACCTTAAATTCATTGTTATCCACAAGACCTGTAAATGTTGAAGATGAAAGAAGACAGGTTGTACACAGGATGCAAAAACTATTGAGTACTGATTCAATTTATTCAATCAGGAAAAAAATTGCTGATGAATTGTCTAAAATTTCATATGAAGATTTCAGACAAGCCGAAGCAATTGTAACAGAAGGTAAGGCAGGTCTAAATTGGCGTTTTGATGCCGCAAAAGATATTGCTGATTTAGACGCAGTTAGAACCGGCAGTTCAACTCTTCATGAAGTATGGGATGAAGGTGGTATGCTTCCTGCTGTTACTGATTTTTGGGCAGGATTTATAAATAATGTTAAAAAATATAATCCCGCTGCTTTAACTGTTCTTGAAATAACTGATTTTGCAAGTTTTTATGAATGGAATAATGTTGAATCTATGAGAAAATTTGCTCCAGATATAACAAATGATTTCTTGGATAAAACAGCTAAATCCTTTGATAAAATTGCCAAAAAAGCAAAAGATAAAGAAAAAGAAGGTTTCAGAGCTGCAGCAGAAATTATAAGAACAGGAGTAATAACCGAAAAAAACAGAAAAGCTGTTTTAGATATTGCAGACATATACTATGATAAAGATAAAAGCAGAGCTGATTATATTAAAGAGTCAGGTAAACCTGATGTTAACAGAACAAAAATTTTAAATCTTTATAGCGGTATAGTTTCAAAAGCAGGTTTTTCTGCTGATTATTATCCTTCAGACTATGAAAACCACGTTGCTTATGTTAAAGAACAACAATTCTTAGAACAGGTAGGCGCAACAACAGGTTCTAATTATGATAAATATTTTAACAGATTATCTATGTTTGCAGGTGCTAATCCTGAAAATTATGAAGGTGTTTCTGATAAAGCAGGTAATGTTTCATTCTTAAAAGAGCAAACAAAACATTTGATGAAATATGGTCAACCGCATACTGTAATGTATTCTCACGTATTTTATGAAAACCATGATAAACCTCGTTTATTGCACGTTTTGCCATTGGATGTAAAATTGTATTTGACAAAAAATTTAGAATACGCATCTGATGAATATAAAAAATTAGCTGCTGAAGTTACAGGCAGAACCGACTATGCTGAAATTAATTCAAAGGCGGTTGCAGTAGCTCAAGCAATGAAAAAAGAAATTGAAAAAGAATATGGTGATAAACCTGAAATAAAAAACAGGCTTTTAGATGCATTGAAAGATTTGGCAAACGGCGTTGTAAACGAAGGCGATGAACCTGATTACAGAACAGCGGAAGCTTTTGGTGTAACTCCTTATGAAATCACTATACAGATGTTATTTAAAAGAGCAGGAATAAACAATAAAGATGCAATGCTTGATTTCCACAAAGGAATGTTGGCTGAATCTATGGATATACAACAATCATTATGGCAAGTTGTAAATGCTCTTGTTGGTACTCCGACTTTATATAACGGTGCAGAATTTGCTCAAACCGGTTATGAAACTCCTTCTAAGAATGTCTATGTCGGTAATAGGGGTGAAATTCTTCACGGTTTAAAAAATGATAAAAGATACAGTGCTTATTATAATAAAATGCAAGCAATTTCATCTTTATATAAAGACCCGCAGTTAAGAGCTATAAGAGACGGCTATCCTGTGTCTTTAGAAGTTGATAAAAAAGACGGTTTAGAAATGTGGCCTTTAATGAAATATGATGAAAGAGGTTCAAAAGTAATTAGTGTAATTACCGGAAATCGTATGCCAAAAGGAACTGAATCTAAAGATGGAATAGATAACAATGAAGTTCATCTTGTTGATTCAATTAAAATTAAAGATGAAAAACAAATGCCGGCATTTCCTGACGGAACAACATTAAGAAGAAAGATATATGATTCTCAATCGGCTAAATATGTTGATGATAACATTATCTATACCGTTAAAAACGGTGAAATTCATTCTCCAAAAGGAAAAATAAAAGTCGATGATACTGTTATGACTTTCTATGTACCTAATTTGGAATTAGAAAAACATAAATACGCTTCTTTATTTAATGGAGCTCGTTAAAATTAAACCTCCCATTTGGGAGGTTTAATTATATTATATTTACACTAAAATCTTCTTTTAGTGCTTCAATAACATGCGGGTTAATTAAAAATGAAGAACATTGCGCAAGATAGATTGTGATTTCTTCATTTAACAATGAAAGAATTGTATCTATACTTGAAAGGTTGCATTGAGAGAAAAATATCGTTGTTTTAATATTTTTTTCTTTTAGATATTTAATTGACTTTATCATGATATCTTCTTCAAGAGGACAATTAAATGTTATTATTTTTTTATTTTTATACTCTTCGATATGATTATCATCGGGTTTTCCTGCGATTAAGATGATTTCTTCATTTTCTGTATTTTCAAGAGCTTTTTCTATTTCTTTAATATCATAAGTTATTTTAAGATATTTTTTTTCTTGATTTTTATCGTAACCGTCAATATTTAGACAGGAATTGATTAACGGTTCATAATTATCATTTTCAATATCAAATACTTTTTCAAAAGAAATCAGTTTGTTTGAAAAAATTTCACCGCGATATAAGGTGTCAATTTTTTGGATAAAGTTTTTTGTTATCAAAATTGACCCCGGAAATATTGAAAATTCATATTCGGTATTGTCTTTTCCTAAGTGTCCTTTTAGAAATTTGTTGTTTTTAAAATAAGGATAAAAGTGAGCCAAAATCAATGCGCCATTAGTGTAGACGTTTATTGGCGTTTTGGGGTCATATTCTTCAAGAGTTTTTAAAACATGCTCAAGCTCATCAAGATCATCTCCCGAAACAAGGATTGAGTGTCCTTTTTGCGGGCTGGTTAGAATAGAAGCGCTTTCTTTGTTTCCATATTTTTCTTTGTAAATTGAGTTGAGTTTTTCTTTTAGTGTTGCGGAAACAATTGAAAATTCTTTTATTCTTCGAATGATTTTTTCATCTCTAATAGAATAACCGTTGGTGAGAGCAAAAAATCTTATAACATCATAATCAAATTCATTAAAACTCTTATCAAGTTTTTTTATTTTTACGATGTTAATTGCACATAATTTTGCTTGAAGGGTTATGAGTTCAAAAAGACGTTGTTTTTTTCTATCGCAGTCTTTTTGTTTATTCATAAGAGTGTTTTGTGAATAATTAATTAATTCTGAAATGGTTGTATTTTCTTTTATTTTTAAATCACTGTTAATTATTTCACAAGGAAATTTGTGAACAGAACAGTAATTTGTGTATTTATCTTTTGTTTCTTCTTTGATATTTTGCAATTTTTTAATTAAGTTTAAATATTTGGTTTGATTAAAGCTTGTATTTATTAAAAATGTCGATAGAGATTCTATTACGACATCCATTATGTTGGCATTTAAAAAACCAAATTCTTTAAGCTTAACAAGATAATAAGAGATATCTCTTAATTGCGCTAAAAGTATTTCATATAGTGAATTTACACTTGGATGTACCGAGCATACGCCAATTGATTGGCAGGAGTTTTTTTCTGCAATATTTTTAAAATAATCAAACATAATTTAAGTTTATTTGATTTTTTATGTTTTTTAATTGCCGAAAAGAATAATTTATTTAAGTACTACATTCATAGGATTTGTTTGATAAAAATTGAAAATTGGTGCATAATGTAATTGTATATAAGATTTACTAAGATTTGAGGGAAATATTTTGTTTAAAAGTTATGCATATAACTTTGATGATGAACATTTTGTATGTCAAACCAACGGGGTTATTTCTGATTCCATAGTTCAAAATTGGACTCAGCAAGCGTTAGATTGTTATAAAATTAACTGTAATTGTGATATTTGCCCTATCACAAAAGCAAAGTATTCATTCAAATGTCAAATGAAACACATTGTTGATATTCTTTTAAAAACTCAAGGATTGCCCGATGAAAATGCGATTTGTCAAAAAGAAGAAGACATTCAAGATGACATTGTTGCATGAGGCAATCCTTTGCGGTTTATTTAATACTTCTGTTTAAAAATGATTTAAGAGCGTCTTGCTTATTGTTCGGTGTAGATAAGTCAAGATTTTCATATTCATCTTCTTCAACTACAAAAGCACTGCTATAGAATTTTTTTATAAACAAAAGAACAATATATAATATTACGGCGCAAATCGCTACTCCAAGCATAGTCTTTAAAAAAAGCGCCATAACTTTTTTGCTTTCTTTGTGCGGATCGGGAATGACATCTTTTTTGACATCTTGAACATTAATCGGTTCGATATCCAAGTCGTTTACTCGTACATCATTTTGGATAAGCTCCATTTTGTCTGTTGGTGTTTGAGCTTCTTTTGGAGTGTCTGCAACAACAACAGGACAAAACGCAAAGGAGAAAACAATGTATAATAGAACAAATATTTTATTAATTTGTTTTAGCACTTTTTGTTCTCCTTGTTCTTCTTTTGGGTTTTTCTTCTTTTGCTTCAGTTTGTTCTTCTTTATTTTGCGCTTGTTCTTCAGTGTTTTCTGCTGTTATTTCAGATTTTTTCCTTGTTTTTTTAGCTTTTCTTGAAAGTTTTTTTGGTTCTTCTTTACTTTCTTCTTTTACTTCTTCTTTTGTTTCTTTGATGTTTTCAGAAGGCATTTCTTTTAATTCTTGAGCTTTTTGTTGCGCCATATCGATTGCAACTTCTTCAACAACCTCTTTAATTTGAGTGTCTTCATTTTGTGTTTGAGTATTTTCTTTTGGTTTTTCTTCGATGCTTTCAGGCACGTTATTCAATTCAACATCTTTAATTAAATCATCAATCATATCGTTAACTTGGGCTTTGGTAAGCTCTTGAGTTTGATTTTGTTGAGGATTTTGTTGAGTGTTGTTTTGATAATTTTGTTGATTTCTTTGATTGTTGTTTTTATCACGTCTTTGATTTTTATCAAATTTGTGATTTCTTTGATTGTTTGTCGGGCTTTCTTGGCTGAAATTAGAGTTGAAAGGTCCCTTGATTTTATTCATTTTAGCTCTTGATTCACCAATATTGGTCGGTGTTGAGAATTTTAATTCATCTATAACAAAACCTTGACCTTGACATTTGTCGCATTTTTTTGTGAATATTTCAGCTAAACTTTGACCTTGTCTGTGTCTTGTTAGTTCAACAAGACCTAAATCAGATAATTGACCGATTTGAGGTTTTGCTTTGTCTTTTTCTAAAACAAGCTCAAAGTGCTCTAAAAGAGCTAATTTATCCATTCTTGAAGCCATATCGATAAAATCGATTACAACCATGCCGCCAATGTTTCTTAATTTTAATTGACGTGCAATTTCATCGGCTGCTTGCATGTTTGTTTTTAAAATGGTTTCTGCTTGGTTTGATGAGCTTGTGAATTTGCCTGAGTTAACATCAACTACGGTTAAAGCTTCTGTTTGCTGGATGAATAAATATCCGCCCAAGGGTAAATTTACTCTTGTATTTAATGAATTAATTATTTCTTTGTTAATACCCGTTGCAACAAGCAAAGGCTCGCTTCCTTTGTGCATGGTCACTTTTACCTGCATGTTCCAATGCTGCAAAAGTTGCGTTGTTCTATGTAGCGCAAATGCTGTATCTACTATAATTTCATCTACGTTAGAATCACACGCTTCTCTTATAACTCTATATAATAAATCTTGGTCTCTATATAATAATGTCGGCGGTTGTGCGCTATCTGCGGCGTTTACTATTGAATTCCATTTTTCCAACAGTATTTCTAAATCTTCTTGAATTTCGGCATCTGTTTGACCTTCTGCTTCTGTTCTTACAATGACACCCACACCAACAGGCTTTAGAAGGCTAACGATTGATTTTAATCTTGCTCTTTCTTTTTGAGAGGTGATTTTTTTTGAAACATTGACACCTTTTTCATCGGGAAGCAATACCAAAAATCTTCCGGGTAGAGAAAGTGCCGTTGTAACTCTCGGTCCTTTGTGTCCTGTCGGTTCTTTTACAACTTGAACGATTAATTTTTGATTAGGTTTAACTTTTTCTTTAAGTGTGCCTTTTCCCATGATATCATCCGTGTGGATAAAGCCCATTTTGTCGCTCATTCCGACGTCAACAAACGCCGCTTCAATTGATGGGAGAATGTTGTCTACTCTTGATAGGTATACATCACCTAATAATACATCTCCTTTTGAAACAAAGAATTCGCACACCTTATTATCTTCAGTCAAAGCAGCTATATTGTCTTTTTCTGATATTACAATTTTTTTTGGCATAGTAAAATTTCCTTTAAACTTAAATAACTCTCAAGTTGGTATCGAAAAATTCCACTCTTTTTATTTTGAAAATATTGCTGTCATCAAACAAGGTTTTTAAAAACTCATCCGCTCTCAATGAGGGAATTTCCTCGTTTTGTCCCGCTTTTAAAATAAAGCTTAAAACATTGCCATCCAGAATTTCAAATGTTTTTAGGGAATTTCGATAATTAATCGTTTTTTCTATACCTTTTTTAGTTTTCTTCGTGATTAATAATTCATCCGAAGACAAACACTTTTCTATAATATATCTTATTTTGTCTAAATTGTAAACATGATTTTTTTCATTGTTTAAAATCGCTTCATATCTTGCCCATTGAATATAGTTTTCAAGGGATTTCGGTTCATTTATATTGTTTGTTGTTTCTGTTAGAGAGATGATTTCAATTCCGTTGGGGGAAAATTTTTTAAATTGTTCTAAAAAATCTTTTTGTAAGGGTTCAAGTGTTTGAAAATTAACCAGCTCACAATTTGACTCTATAAAAATAGGCAACGCAGGAGAATAAGAAACCTTTGGCATTTTGTTAAAACCCTGTGATAGTGCAAGTTTTAATTCACATCTTCTAAAAATTTTTAATATTAAATTTTGCCAATCAAGGTGTGAAATGAAACGAAGTTCTTTATTTTTAGTGATTTTAAGCCTATATTTGTAAATTTTTTCTTCTGACATTATTTATTTTTTTAATATAATCAATTTCTTCTATGTGTGATGAAATAAAGTCGTTTCTTTCTGCAACATGTCTTTGCAGTTCATTGAGGTAATCTATTTCATCAATAGTTTTGTTTAGTTGTTCTTTTAAAACTTCTTGTTTCATACGTTTAAGAAGTTTTTTATACATAAATTCATCTTGAAAAAAACTTTGCATAATAATATTTTAGCATTTTTGTAAAATAAAAATGCTAAAATTAAAATTATTTAACAATTAATTTGGAAGTTTTAGGTTGTCTTGAAGTTCAAGAATAATTTTTTCGCCTTTTTTGGCTTTAAAGTGAAGCCCCGGAGATACAATTCCTGAAACCAGTCCAACGCCGCCTCCCACTGAGCCGCCTATGATTAAACCTGTTATTGTGTGTCCTGCAGCTACTCCTATGGCAGCACCAAGACCTGAGCCTACTGCTCCTATTGAAAGAGTGTATGCTGCAATCTTTCCTGCTGTTTCTTTAGCACCTTCTTTAAGATATTTTTTATCTGCCAATTGGACGCAAACAGGGATGTTTGTTCCATCCGGAAGTAAAATGTGAGTAAATTCCATATATACTTTTGCATTTCTTGAGAACCATTTTGGTTTTTCAATGCAGCTTATTCTTGCTATTAAAGATGAATTACAAGGGATTAAAAGAGTTCCTTCTTGTGTTTTTAAATCTTTATCAAAATTAAATTGAACGTAATCGCCTGTTTTATAGTATTTTGAATTAAAATTTTGCGCAAAATTAACTACAATATAGTTTTCTTTTTGAATTATGTTGCCACCGGGGGTAATTTTGACCAAATCAACTTTTGCATTTTTTACAACAGGCGCAAGATGTTCAACGTCATTATCCTGATAATCAAACGCCAGAGCGTAAAATGGCATAAAAGCATTCAGGCAAAGCGCTAAAAGTGTGGTTGATAAAGCTTTTTTAAACATAACAATCCCTTTTTAAATTTCTTTATACATGATAGCGCATATTTGAATATTTTTTAACCCTTAAAATAGAGTAATTTAACTTTTTTTAATCCGCTAAATATATCCACGTATTGGATATAATCAAGTTTATAGAATTTATTTATGAAATTTGTCGTAAAACAAACCCGCTCGGTAGCATTTTTTTCATTAACAATATCTGAATCAGGCATTTTTATAAATTTAAAATAGCAGTTAAGTTTGTTATTTTTGTCAAATTTTACGTTATTATTTTCATCTATTGTGTATTTTGTATTTAAAACATCATCTAAATTAAATACGTTATCACTTTGACTGTCGTTTATTGTTATGATTAAATCGTATTTTTTCAGTTTTTCTTCAGTTAATAATGCGCCGTTTAAAAAATCTATGTTATAGCCTTTGTTTTCAAGAGATCTGATGTAAAAAACAGACGATTCTAAAGGTTTTATTATTGCTATATTTTTTTTATCTTTGTATTTTGTTTCAATTGTATTTTTTATTAAATAACTTGGGCTATATACGGGAATTATTTTTTCGCTGAAGCAGTCGTTTTCGAATTTTTCTAAGTTATAGTGATTTTGCCTTAAGTTATATATTACTTTTTTAAACGGCATTCTTTGTATGTAAAAGGGAACTAAAGCCATATAAAAAATAGAGAATATGACTATTATGGGTTTTATTATGTTTTGTTTTGAATATGCAAGAATAATTACCCCGAAACTAAGGCATACAAAAGATACGATAAAGCGAACGGAAAAAATCATAAAAGCACATGAGCGGGCAAGGACAAGAATATTGATTATAAAGCTAAGGGCAAATAGAAAAAGTATTATTGTTTTTTTATTTTTATTAAAAAAGAATTTAAAAATCGAGAGAAATACCATAGGTAAAAATACTAAGAAGCCCAATATTCCAAAACCTGCAACTTGTTCATCCGTTCCTGTGTTTATTTCGTAAAGGTTCACATTGGTGCCTGTTTTTAAAGGTATGTGTAAAAAATTAATAATTTCATCTTTGATTGCTAAAATTTTATCGCTTAAATATATTCCCCACTTAAAGCCCGTAAAATCAAACGCTTGGAAAATAAAATTAATAAGATTTGCAATATACCCTCTATAACCGCCCCAAAATTTATGCCCTTGGTACGCTGCATTATTTGAAAAGGGGCTGTGGAATTGTAAAAGATTTAAAATATAATTGTAACTTCCGAAAATGAGAAAGTTAATTATAAGAAAAAGCATGAAGCATTTTGTTTTTTTGAGATTTTTATTTTTTTCAATAAGAATTTCATAGGAAATAATTAAGCTAAAAAATCCTAAAAGGGCAATAATGGCTGTTGTTTTAGTGCCAAGAGCAAGGCTCAGAGCTAAAGAAGAAAAATATAGCGTTTTTTTTGAATTTGATAAAAATAAGCTAAATGAGCATAACAATAAACCACCGACTAAAATATTTGTTTGCATACTTGGAATTTGGATTATTACTGCGCTTAAAGAGGAAAAAATAAAAATCGCAAAGAGTCTTTTTCTGTATGAAAATTTGAATTTTTCAAAAACTTGCCAACCTGCCAGAATTGTTAAAATATAACTTAAAAAAGAAACAATCCCATATCCGTACATGTTTTTTTTGAATACCAGCATCCAAGTGTATATAATTTCAGAGTTTATGGGCATAATTAGGGCTCTTATGTCGTTTGTTTCAAAATGCAGGAGATTTTGGTTTTTCATAAATTCCCAAGCTCTTAAAAAATGGTATGTTTGGCTGTCAGGTTCAATAGCAGGCATTATTAGGGCCAAAAAAAAGGTAGAAAATATTAAAAGTATAAAAGAACCAAATAATAAAATTAATGATTTATCCAATAAAAGGGCATTAATTAATCTTTTAATATCAAAATTAGGTTTTAGATAATCGGTTTTTTTGAATTTAGAAAAAGAAAAACTTAATACAAAATTTATAAATGAAAAAATCAAAAGGTTAATTTCATTTATCGCGCTGAAAAATGATAAAATTTCCATGTTTAGCACTATTAAAGCAAAATATGCAATAAAAATAATTAAAAAATTGCTGCAAATTGATGCAATTAGATATGATGAAAATAAATTAAAAAGAATAGCTAAAAAAAACATATTGAAATTTTACATTAATTT
>CALVET010000023.1 GCA_944326675.1 Candidatus Gastranaerophilales bacterium | reverse complement strand
ACGCTTCGGCGTTCTCGGCACACACCTTGTGCCTTCCTTGTTTTCGCCAAGCCAAGTCTGGCTAGGCTCAAACTGCGTCAGGTTTTGTTATTTTTTGTGTTTTGATATCTTGGGAGCTTATGCTCCCATTTTTTTGCATTTTCAAATTCAAAGCGACATGATATTATAAAGCAATGGATAAACTAAAATTAAACATCAAGGATGATTTTTTTGGAGCAATAACAGCTTCAATTATAGCTTTTCCGCAAGCACTAGCGTTCGGAGTTGCCTCGGGGCTTGGCGCCTCAGCAGGGCTTTGGGGGGCAATAATACTATCTTTATTTACAGGAATTTTTGGCGGAAATATACCTATTGTATCAGGTCCCACAGGTCCAAGTTCAATTATTATCGCAACAATAATTTTATCTATGCACAATGACATAAAGTCTGCCATATTTGTTTTACTGTTTGCCTCAATTCTACAAATAATAATATCTTTAACATCAATACCAAAATTTATAAAATATGTTCCTTACCCTGTTATATCAGGGTTTTTAACGGGTATTGGCTTAATTATCATAATTCTTCAAATATCACCTTTATTGGGCGGAAAAATTTATGCTTCAACAATTGAAGCAATAAAAAACTATCCGCTGCTTTTTTCCAATATAGACGTAAATTCAACATTAACGGGTGTTATAACGTTAATTATTTTATTTTTTATGCCGAAAATAATAACAAAATTTTTGCCTTCACAATTAATTGCACTCATTTTAATGACATGTTTAACATCTGTTTTAAATCTTGATGTTGAAAAGATTTCATCTGTCAGCTTTAATTTACCTGTTTTTCAGTTTCCAAACATATCTTTTAACCTTATTTCAACAACCTTTACGCTCGCATTAACTTTAGCTTTTATCTCATCAAGCGAAAGCCTTTTAACGGGAATAATTGTAGATTCTTTAACAAAAAATAAACACAATCCAAAAAATCTTGTCTTAATGCAGGGCATTGGAAATATTTTTTGCGCATTAACCGGCTCAATGAATGGTGCAGCTGCAACAATGAGAAGTGTTGCAGCAATTAAAAACGGTTCTTCAACAAAACTGACGCAGGTTTTTAGCGCAATAATTTTAATTTTGGTTCTTTTAAAATTTAATAATTTTATTTCGCAAATACCGATTTGTGTCTTAGCTGCAATATTAATCAAAATCGGATATGATATTTTGGATTTAAAAGTTTTAAAAGTCCTTAAACACGCGCCAAAAGACGATTTATTTGTATTATTAATCGTATTATTTTTAACAGTGTTTTATAATTTAGTTTCAGCTTTAGGAATAGGAATTGTTTTAGCTTCTTTACTTTATGCTAAAAGATTAGCTGATAACACTAACATTAAAAGCAAAAACCAAGACTACACAAAAGACGAAATTCAAACAGAAAAAGAAAGTCATTATAAAATAAGAATTTTACACATAGACGGGCAATTTTTCTTTGGTTCAATCAGCCAAATTGTTTCACATTTTGACGAATTATTGGAAACAAAATTTGTAATTTTAACCTATTCATCAAATTCTTTGCTCGATATGTCTGCTATTTTTGCGCTTGAAGATATAATTGTAAGGTTAAAAGCTCAAAAAATTAAATTGTATTTTGTTTTAGAAAACATTGAGGTTTATAATCAAATTAAATCAATGAATGATGTAATTAAATATATTGGTGAAAATGCAATTTTTAATAATGAAAATGAAGCAATTGAGCTTGCTAAGAAAAATTTAAAATAAAAAGAAGGGGTAAAAATTACCCCTTTGATATCAAAACGTAAAAAAACTATTCAATTTGAGCAACGCATCTCACAGATGCTGCAGCAGCGGAAGCAGTATAACTTCCATACCAACCGGAACTACCATTCATATAGAAGAATTGTCCTCCATAAGACCCATAAGAAGAATCAGACCAAACATAAAATGGGTAACAATAATTAGATGACGCACCAGAACATGTTGATATATCAGGACAATTAGCAGCATAATCTGTTGAAGTAGAGGATGTACAAAGCTGTAAACCGCTATCAGCTTTCTGATATGAATAACTCATCCAATTGTTCATTTCAGATAATGTTGGCAATCTCCAAGTGTAACCACCTAATTTTAAATTGTCACAAATAGCTTTTGCAGCACTCCAATTACATACTGTTCTATAGCACCCAGAATATGAACCATTTGCAGTTGTGCACGAGCTGGAAGTTACACCACTCCAGCAACATTTTGCACCACTTTGTGCATTACAATTCGTTCCAGTCCTAACCGAAGTAATTCCAGACGAAGGCAAAGGTAAACTGTCAACATCACCCATATTTTTCTTTGTTACGCATAACCGACCTATTTTCATGAAATTTTCACCTTCACACTTAAAGCCTTTAGTACAAGCATTTGATGTTCCAGGATTTGAAGTCAGAGTATAGCCATCGTCACATGTTTTACACATTGAATCATCGCATCTGATACATCCTTCTCCAAACATACTTGAACAACTTTGCTTTAAATCAGCAACACAACGAACAGATGCACCAAATGTAGAGGCAGTATAACTTCCATACCAGCCGGAACTACCAGTCATATAGAAGAATTGTCCTCCATAAGACCCATAAGAAGAATCAGACCAAACATAAAATGGGTAACATGAACCTGATGATGCACCATTGCAGGTCGAACTACCAGGACACCCGGAGGCATAACTTGATGATGTAGAGGATGTACAAAGCTGTAAACCATTCTCGCCTTTTTGATAAGAATATCCCATCCAGCTGTTCATCTCAGATAACCTTGGCAACCTCCATTTTAAACCACCATACGTAATGTTTTCACACACTTGTTTTGCGCCTACCCAATTGCACACCGTCCTAAAACACCCAGAATATGTTCCATTTTGAGTACTACAACTTCCAGACGTATTACCTTGCCAACAACATCCTGAAGTACCACTTGAAGCGCAACTAGTACCTGTTGGAACTAATTTTGGTCCTGAAGTAGGAAACAACAAGCTATATCCATCACCAATGTTTTTCTTGGTTACACACAAATCTCCTATTTTCATAAAGTCATCGCCACTGCAATCAAACTCAGAAGGATTTTTTGGAACAATACAAGCATTAGAAGAAGACGGGTTAGAAGCAAGCTCATAGCCGTCATCGCACTCTAAACATTGATCTTTGTCACATTTTTTACAATTTTCGCCATAAACCTCACGACAATCAGTCATATCTGCTACACAACGAACCGAAAGTGCATTAGATTTATCATTGCTATCTAAATTCCAGGCACTAGCTCTTAAATAAAAATTATAAGCACTTGCAGCATCATAAATTTCTCCACTCCATACCATAGCAGGATAACATGCATCACTATAAGCACCTTTACAATTTTGACTGTAATTACATTGTGCTGAAGTACCAAATGTGTAATCGCAAAGCTGAAGACCTTCCATGCCAAGCCCAACTGAATTATTTTTCCAACTTGACAGCTCTTCCCTAGTAGGCAATCTCCAAGTTTTTCCAAAGTAATCAAATTTCGAACATATATCTTGTGCAGCATTCCAATCACAAACAGTTCTATAACACCCGCTGTAATTTTCACTATCAGTATTATCGCAATCCGAAGCAGTCTGCCCTTGCCAACAACATCTTTCAGAATTTGAATTACAAGCATAATCAGACTGTACAACTTTTACTGAGCTTGGTATAGTTAAATTTATATTATCGCCCATATTTACCCTTGTAATACACAAATTATCTATCTGCATGAAATTAGGTCCTCTGCAACCATCAACAATACAAGCATTTGAAGAAGATGGACTTTGTGACAATTGATATCCTGAAACACACTCTATACACTGATTTTCGTTGCATCTTGAACACTCAGAGCCAAATTTCTCTGAACATTTTTTACAACTACATTTTGTAACGCTTTTGTATTCATCTGCACTACAAGACAATGTATCACACTGTAAACAAATTGAATCAACACATAATGTACAATCGGAACCAAAGTTAGGATTATTTGAACAATCAGAACTTACACCACTACCTCCGCCTCCTCCAAAACCAAAAACACTGGATGAGAATTTTTTAGTAATCAATGGTGCAAAAGCAGCCGTAATACATGAAATCACAATTAAACTTATCAAAAGTTCAACTAAAGAAAAACCCCTTTTCAAGCTTCCTCCTAAAAATTTTCAGCAAAACCAGACACCTATTTATGCTCTATTGCACAAGTGCCGTAGTCTTTGTATAATGAAATAACGGACGGTTATATTGTTAATAATATTGCTATTCTAAAGACAAAATAACGACCTACTTAAACTATACAAATTTATAAATATTTTTTGTGTTTCTAACATAAATATACTATCTAGTTTTAGGAAAGTCAATAGATTTTTCTATTAATAATAGAAAAATAACATAATGGTAAAATAATGAAGTTAAAATATAAAAAATGTCTTGAAATTATAAATAAATCAACACAAAAAAATCCAACACACGCAGAAATTTCAAAAATAATAAATGTATCGGCAAATGCTCTTTCAAATAGACTGTCAAACGACGGATATTTAAAAGACGACGAAGTAGATAAAATACAAAAATACTATAAAATTGATTTGTTAAAAAACACCGACTGTATCAATGTAATATACTACTCAAATTTTATAGAGCTCAAAAACGAACTGTCTAAAAGCACCTTAACAATACCTGTTGATTGCTTTGATAACTTTTCAAAATTCAAAAGCTACTTTGCTCTAAATGCAATAGGGGACACAATGAGCCCTTATATTAAAGATAATGATAAATTAATAATAGAATACTATAACGGAGAACAAATTAAAGACAATAGTGTCTATATATTTAAATATAATAATGAGATTTTCATAAAAAGATTAGTAAAAAACATAGATCAAATTGTTGTAAAATCCGACAACGAAATATATCCGATACGATTTATTGATTCAAACAACACAAAAAAACTAAACATCATAGGTCAAATTGTAGGGCTGATAAGAGATGCAGTATAAATACCTCTTGACTGATAGCAGCTATCAGGAGTTAAAATTTAAAAAAGAGGATTTTATGAAAAGAAAAATACTGTTAATCTTAAATTTGGCGATTATTTTTGGAGGAATAACAATGGCAAATGAATTATCTCAACCGTTTGACAAAGGCGAATTAAATCCCTACGGAAAATATTTTAGCGGAACCACGCATCTTAATATGCTAATTGAAAAAGATAATATTTGGAATTCATCAATCGGAAATGTTACCTTTGACAAAGGAGCAAGAACCAATTGGCACTCACATTCAGGCGGACAGATTCTTCTTGTAACCGCAGGAGAAGGTAGATATCAAGAAAAAGGCAAAGAAAAAAGAACACTAAAAACGGGTGATACCGTAAAAATTCCGCCCAATGTTATTCACTGGCATGGCGCAGCACCAAATAGCAGCTTTGCGCATATTTCAATTGAAACAAATATCCCCGATAATCAGACAACTTGGCTTGAAAAAGTAACCGATGAAGAATATTTAAAAAATGAAAAATAATATAAAGACATTATTTTTATTCTAAATTGACATATTAAATCAGTTAAGATGTAAATATAATAAAAAAGGGGGAACAATGAAGCGCAGAGATTTTATTATAAATTCAGCTCTTGCAATAGGCGGAGCAAGTTTATTATCAGGTTGTGGAAAAAAAGAAATTAAAAAATCCGAAAATCAAGTTGTAAGAAGAAAATTTCACAACACAACCATGCCCTTAATTGCACTCGGCTGCATGCGCTTACCCATGCGAAACGGTTTTATAAATAACAGAGTAAGATTGTATGATAATCTTGTTAGAATTGAAATACCACAAAGTGAATTTATCAATTTCTTAAAAATAAAAAGTGAAATTATAGATAAATTTAAACAGCACAATATTTCATATATAACCCTTGATATAGAAGGCTTAAGAAAAGGCTCAATGGATATATAAGTATTATAAATTAAATCAATATATTATCTTTGATATAAAATTGAATAGTCTTCTTCACCATCTGAATTCATGTATATATCATGAAAATACTTAGAAAAAGTACCATTTTTATTAAATTCAATTTTATCTTCGATTTTTGCAACGTCATCAGACACAAAAACTTTAAATAAATATTTTTGCATTTGCCCTTTTTTAAAATCAATTAATTTATCACAGGATGAAGATCCATCTGGTTTTGATTCGTTATTTTCGCTATACAGTGCTATGTTACCATCAGTGCCGTAAGTAATTGACTTTTCATCAAATGTTGAACCATCTTTATCATATAAATGTCTATAAAAATAACTTACCGGTTTTGCATTAATAAAGCTATAAATTTCACCCGCACTAAATTTGCCGTCAGTAGAATGATTAACGTTGCTATAATGTCTGGCTATATGTCCACTAGATAATTCAACAATATGATTGCAAAGAATTCCACCATCAGGGAATATTGTTTTATCTTTTACAAATTCATAAGGTTTACCATCTTTAGATAAACATTTTAACTCTCTATCAATTTCTTGGGTTCTGTCTTTGTGCTTTGTATACCCCTCTTGGTATGAAACAAGATTTCCATTTTTAATAACGTATTCTTTTGCAATTTTTTTTGTATAATCAGACGCCCATTCACAATCTTGCCTATATGTCACACCATTTTGTGCATCATACGTTACACCTTTTGAAATTTTAATTGAGCCATCTGCATTTTGCTCATAGCCTTCATGGTAATAAAACGGAATTCCACCTGAGAAAAATTGAAAATTCTTTCCTCTTTTAATACTTCCATCTAAATAGCTTCTTGAATTTTCTCTATATGACATCAAAGAAGCATTTGTATAATTATATTCTCTTAACACTTCCTTTGATCCATCCGGATAAACTTCAAAACCTTCTTTAATTTTTAATCTGTTACCATCTAAATTGGCTTCGCGCAATAATCTTCCATTTGCGTCATATTCTCTAAAAGACTTAGAAGAAGGAGAATGAACAATTATTTTTCTTGTAGTACCATCATCTAAAATAACATCACCATCATCAAACATGCGCATATAATCACTATATACAACTTTTGAAAAACTTAACACATCTTGAAATAAGCCGTTATACTTATTTAGCGTGTTTAGTGATTGCAATTTTATCAAAGTGATTTCATGGCTTAAATTAAAATAATCTGCTATTGCTTGATTGTATGCAGATTTTGAAAGAGAAAGAGCACTATTTTTTGTAGTTTTTGCATCAGTCAAAGTGGTCAAAACTTCAGCAGGCATTTTTTCTTTTTCAATTTTTGCTCTAAAATCTAAACCTTTAAATCTGATTAGATTATCATAAACATTTGACGTTCCATAAAAATTATTATGTAAATTTTTAGCTTCGGTATTATTTTTTATAACTCCATTATTTCTTACACCGGACAATCGATAATTTGCGCTCGGATATAAATTTAAAGATATCATCTCTCTCCCTTTCATATTTGCAAAATTATATTACTACAAAATCTCAATAAACAATAGCAATAAATTTAACACAAATATTCAATTTGATTTTGCTTTTCTGCTTTATCTATTAAATTAACATATCTTCTTTGAGGAATTATCCAATTGTTAAATTTAGTTTGCGAAAAACTAAATTTTTTCATCTCGGGTTTTTCATCTGCACCAAACGAAGTAAAAATATATTCATCTTCATCATTATAAGCATCAGAAGCAATCTCGGACAGCAAAGGCAGTTGAGGATTAACAAACTCAGGGTTAGACTCCAGCTCTTCAATAACGGTATTTGAACCCAAATATTTATCAGAATCTAAATTAAAATGCCTTCCGACTTGAGCAGAAGAAATAAATTCATCCGTATCTTCTGTTTTTAAAACATAAAATTTTGAATACGGAGAAGAATTAAGATTTAGAAAATTTTCCTTAAAAACAAAGGGTAGATTAGAATCAGCGATTTCTCTCATATCCATTGGATTGCTTTTATTATATAGATACAAGGCTGCATTTTGTCTTTCTTGCGTTTTTACCCTTTTAACAGTACAGTTAAAAATTTTTCTTTTGCAAAAAGTTGTATTATCATATATTGATTTTATTTGCATTTTTACCTCATTAAATAATTATGATGAACATACAAAACATATAATAAAAATATTTTGTCACCAAACAAATTAAATATTTAAAAGCAAAAAATATAATTTACAAGTTTTATAGGAACATAAACACATTAAACCAAGGAAAGACAAAATGAAAATAAACCTTAATTTAACCAATCCCCACATCAATGTGCAAACAGCCAAATCACCAAAACAGTCAGCGCAATTTAAAACCAGCCCGCTAAAATATGATAGTGTTAGTTTTGGTTTTAGAAAAAAATTCAAAGAACCGATAAATCCTGAAGAAGTTTTTAATAAATATGGAATAAAAACGCAAAGACGCCGCGACGGAAAATTAATTATTTCACACTATTGTCAACCCGGCGTTACGTTCGACGAATGCGGAAATAAAAAACATGCTCCGCTTACTTCATTGAAACAAACTTATGCCAAAATAGGAGTAAACGAAGAAGAACTATTAAAAGATGTAGTAGAAATCCAAGGCATTGCAGACTTTGAATATTCTAACGCAACCAGTCTTGGACAAATTGAAAAAATTGGCGGACATTTAATTCTTAAAGACTCAAAAGTAAGAGATTTAGGAAATTTGAAAAGAATCGGAGGAGATATCATTATATCCAATTCCGGTGTTAAATCAATGAAAAACGTTGAATATGTAGGAAGAGACTTGGATGCAATCGATTCAGGACTGGAAGACACCGGCGAAGTTAGATATGTCGGAAGGAACTTGTGGACCAAAAACTCAGAATTAAAAAGCCTTGGAAAAATAGAAGAAATTGCAGGCGGTATGTTTATTTGTAACTCAAAAGTAGAAGATGTAGGAAATGTAAGAAAAATAGGTACCGAAGCATATTTAAATAATTCAAGAGTAAGAACACTGAAAAATATTGAAACAATTGGAGGAGTGCTAAGTTTATCTCAATCAATGGTAGAAGATTTAGGACAACTGCGCCACGTCGGCACGGATGTAATTTGCAAAAATTCAATATTAAAATCACTAAATAATCTTGAAACAATAGGAGAAACTGCAAATCTAGCATATTCACTATTAGAAGATACAGGCAAGCTGAAAAGTGTTGGCAGAAACCTGTATGTTGATCATTCATACATACATTCGTTAGGGGAAATTAAACATGTAGGCGGAGACATCTTTACAGACAGAACCTCCATGTTAAATGGCAATTGTCTTGAAAATTTCGCAGGCAAAATTGTAATGGTAAGAAATTTATCATAATCAAAGATATTATATAAATAATTAAAAAGACCTCATAAAGAGGTCTTTTTAATTGGCTGGGGCGGAAGGATTCGAACCTCCGAAATGCCTGGACCAAAACCAGGTGCCTTACCACTTGGCGACGCCCCAAGGACAATTATTATGATAATATATAAATTAAAATTGTCAAGATAAATTTATCATTTATAGTGAAATATGTTTATCCGATGTCACACTCACTATTGCATCAATCAGCTGATGAATAAAGTCTTCAATGTATTCTTGCGATGTCATTCCGTTTATCACAACATCAGCAATATCCATTGTTGGTCTAATATGCCTAAAAGCTGTTTGATTTACATCATGAAACTGCATTTGAGCTGCTAATCCTGTTTTTCCTCTGCTTGCAGCACGAGCAAACCATCTTTCTTTAATTACTTCAAATGGAGTATAAACATAAATTTTTACATCTATAATATCTCTAAGGGTTTCATGCAAAACATATAAACCTTCGTTTAAAATTAATTTTGCTGGTTTTTTTAATACGGAATCTTTTTTACTTTCGCAAGTAACAAAGTTATATAAAGGAGAATAAATTTCTTTGCCTTCTTTTAAAAGTTTTAAATGCTCCTTCATTAAAGCTAAATCAATAGCATCGGGCGTATCAAAACTAAATCCTGATTCAAAAAGTTTTTCATAATTACCAGCCTGAGCCAACTCGCGAGAAGCGTCTTTATAGTAGTCATCACAACAAATTACATTATATATATTGTCAGTTTCAGATTTTACGCAAGCTTTCGCGGCATTTTTAACCAATGTTGTTTTGCCTGAAGCGCTCTCACCTGCAATTGACATGATAAAAGTAGAATCCTTTTCTGATATTGCTTTTCTTGCAATATTAAATATAAAAGCTTCATTTATCCTTAAAATCAAAGGTTGCTTTTGTTTTCTGTCAAGTGCAATAACTTCTCTAATGTTTTCTAAAATTCTTGATATTTTAGACATATTAACAAGTTTTTTAGCTTGTTCTATTTCATTTTTATTTAATTCAGTCATAATTAATCCAATTTTATTCTTCAGTTTCCTCACCCGAACCAAAATCAAAGGCACCGCCTTCATTTTCAAGTAGCTTATATGCCATATATGCCCCCGTGGCGACAGCCTTAGGGTCTAAATCTGTTTTTTGGGCAATTTCAATGATGGCACTGTTTAATTCGGGGTTTTCATCCTTAATGTAATGAATCATATCCTTACGCCAAGCGCCTATGTCAGATAGGATTTCATTTACAACTTTTTCTACATTTTCAGATGAAATTAAAGGCTGCATAAAATAATTATATTAAAATCATGCAGCCTCGTCAATTTTATTTTTACTTATCAAAATGTTGCTTAAATAATTTCATTGAACAATATGAACCGCACATTGTACAGGGTTTACCCTCTTTTGCAACGTCTACACCGTCAAAAGCATTTTTATCAATGCAATTTTCAATTTGACCTTTCCAATCTAATTCAACTCTTGCTTTTGAAACCAAAAAATTCTTTTCTATTGCTTCTTTATTACCTCGTGCTAAATCGGCACAATGAGCAGCAATTTTAGCAGTTATGATACCTTCTCTGACTTGAGCCGAATTAGGCAGACTAATATGTTCGGCAGGGGTAACATAACATAGAAAATCGGCGCCATGATAAGCAGCCAGAGTACCACCAATAGCAGAAGTAATATGATCATACCCCGGAGCACAATCACAAGCCAAAGGCCCTAAAACATACAAAGGTGCATAATCAGTTAATTCTTTTATCGTTTTAATCATAGAAGGAATTTTATCTAAAGAGACATGTCCGGGACCTTCTACCATGGCTTGCACTCCTGCTTCACGAGCCCTTTTAACTAATTCACCTAAAACAATTGTTTCAGCAACTTGAGCTCTATCTCCCGCGTCAGCAGTACAACCCGGTCTTAAACCGTCACCTAATGACAAAGTTACGTCATATTTTTTAACCAAATCCAATAACTCATCATAATATTCATATAATGGGTTCTCTAAGCCGGTTTTTTTAATCCAGCAAGCAAGCATTGAACCGCCTCTTGAAACAATTCCTGTTAATCTTTTTTGTTTTTCCAATTGATCTATAACAAATCTTGTAACACCGCAATGCACGGTTATAAAGTCAACACCGTCCCTGCATTGCTTTTCAATATCTGAAAAAAGTTTATGTTTAGATAATTTTGAAATATCTTTATATTCATCCAATGCTTCTTTACCGGCTTGATACATTGGAACAGTCCCGATTGGGAGTTTAGTTGCCGCAATAATAGCTTGACGGGTTTCATCAACATAATTTCCTGTTGACAAATCCATCAAAACATCAGCGCCGGCTTGTTCGATAACTCGTGCTTTATCGAGCTCTTCATCAATTGAAGATTTTTCATTTGAAGTACCTATATTGGCATTTATTTTAACTTTTAAACCCTCACCAACAGCAACAGGGGTAGATTCTTTTCTTGTGTTATTTTTTAAAATAACAATCCTGCCTTGCGCTACTTTTTCTCTTATATATTCAACATCTACCTTCTCAATTCTTGCAACTTGATACATCTCATCTGTTACAATGCCGTTTTTTGCTTGCAATATTTGTGTTGTCATATTATTCTCCTATTTTTTAATATAAAGTTGTCTAATTTCGGCTACCTGCTTTTTATTTAAAGGTTTTGCACAAGAAATAACCTCGGCACCAAAATATGTTTGAACGTATGCTCTTATACTTTCAAGTTGATAAAATGCGTTTTGCAATGTATCCGCACCAAGTACCACGCCATGATTTTGCAATAGCGCAACATTATTACCCAAATCAAAGCAATTACCTACTGCATCGGCAAGTTGTATGGTTGAAGGACAAAAATAAGGAATTAAAGGAATTTCATCATACATCAAGGCAAAATCAGGTAAAATCGGGGCCTTAATCGACTTTCCCGCAACACAAAATGCGGTAATCAATGGACAATGACAGTGAATGATAGCATTTATATCGTCTCTACGCATATAAATTTCCGTATGCATTATTTTTTCACTGGAAGGCTTTTTGTTTCCGCTTTTTAAATTTCCGTTATAGTCAATCAAAACAATATCGTCTTCATTCATATCATTTAAACATACGCCGCTTGCAGTAATTAATATACCTTCAGAAGTTTTCAAAGATACATTTCCGCTTGTAGATGGCGACATTTCTTTTTGATATAAACGTTTTGACCAATAAAGAATATCGTTTTTTGAACCTTGTTCACTAAATTCCATCATAACTCCTTTTTATAATTTTTATTGTACTAAAAAAATGTTTATGTTTAAATATATTTAGCAATATTTTATTATATTGACTTTATTAGAAAGTTGGTTTAAGGCCATTAAAAACATTAAATTAGCCAAAAATGCAGGCTTTTGCTACGGCGTAAAAAGAGCCGTCGAAACAACAAAAAAATTAAAAAAAGAAAATCCCGATAAAAAAGTTTCGGTTTTGGGTGAATTAATCCACAACTCACATGTTATTGCCGAATTAGAGAATTTGGGAATTGAAACAATTTTTGAGCCTGAAAAAAATGCTCAAGGTATCTGTATAATCAGAAGCCATGGAGAAAGCAGCGATGTTTTCGAACAAGTTGAAAAATGCGGTTATGAACTTGTTGATTTAACATGCTTTGACGTTAAAAAAGTTCAATCAAAAGCCATGGAAATGGCAAAAGAAGGGTTTTTTGTAATAATATTAGGCAAAAAAGAACACCCTGAAGTAAAAGCTATATGTGCAAATGCAAAAAAAGAAGCAAAAAAACCTAATAACGTCTATGTTGCTTCTACAATACAATCACTAAAAGATATTGAATCGGAAATAAAATCAGCTTATAAAGTCGGCGTGGTTCTGCAAACCACGCAAACCAAAGAATATTTGCTTGAAGTAGTTGATTATTTATCTAAAATTTGCAAAATATTAAAAATTGAAAATACCATTTGCCCTTCAACGTCCTTAAGACAAAATGAAGCCAAAAAACTAGCCTTAGAATCAGATTTAATGGTTGTGGTTGGCTCGAAAAAAAGTGCCAATACAACACATTTAGCGGAAATTTTAGAAAAAATTACAAAAACAATTCACATAGAACACCAAGACGAGCTTGATTTATATAAAGAAATAATCAAGCAAGCACAAAACATTGGAGTAACAGCAGGAGCATCCACACCCGATTCAATAATTAACGAAGTTATAAAAAAATTAGAAAATATAAATTAGAAAGGAAAAATAAATGCCAAACGAAACAATGACAAATGATGAATTTGAACAATTATTGTTAAATTCATACACTTACAAAATCAACGTTGCTGACGTTGTAAAAGGCGTAGTAGTAAAAAAAGAAAAAGACGGCTATCTTGTTGATATAGGAGCTAAAACAGAAGCATTTCTGCCAAACAGAGAAATTTCTAATTTCCCTGACAAAAATGTTGATGACATAATCAAATTATGGGATGAAAAAGAATTCTACATTATCAAAGATGAAGAAGATGATGAAGTTGCAATTCTTTCATTGAAAAAAGTTTCTTGTGCTCAAGCTTGGCAAAAACTTGCTGAAATCAAAAATAACAACGAAAACTGCATGGCAAAAGTTCTTTCTTCTGTTAAAGGCGGCTTAATTGCTGAAATCGAAGGTCTTAGAGGTTTTATTCCTTCAAGCCAATTAAGAACAGGTGCACCTTCTGAAATGCAAGTTGGTCAAGAAATCGAAGTTAAAATTCTTGAAGCAGATCCAAAAAGAAATAAACTTATCTTATCTCAAAGACAAGTTTATACTCAACAAAGAGAAATGGTTGCCGATGAAATTATTTCAAGATTGGCAGTTGATCAAGTTGTTGAAGGCGAAGTAGTAAGAATAGCAGATTTTGGTGCTTTTGTTGACATTGAAGGAATTGATGGTTTACTTCCTATTTCAGAAATTTCTTGGGAAAGAATTAAACATCCGTCTGACGTTATTCAATTGGGACAAAAAATCCAAGTTAAAATTATTAAAATCGACGAAGATCTTAAAAGAATTTCACTTTCACTTAAAAGAATGGGCGCTAACCCTTGGGAAGAAATTGTTGATAAATTCAAAGAAGGCGATGTAATCAAAGGAACAATTAATAAAATCACTTCTTTTGGCGCTTTCATTAATATCTACCCCGGAGTTGAAGCTCTTCTTCCGTCATCTGAAATTGCTGATGGACAAGTAAATATCAATTCTATGTTTAATTTGGGTGATGAAGTTGAAGTTTTAATTAAAAAATTCACTCCTCAAGAACACAGAATCGGTTTGTCTATGAAAGATATTCAAAAATAAATATTTTTCAATGCAAAAAGAGTGGCTTTATAGCCACTCTTTTTTAATCTAAATCTTAATTATCTTCATCAGCTAAAATTATATCGTATATAGTCTCTAAATTTTAAATCAGCCTTAAATGACAACTCTTTTTTAGAAATTTTAGGAATATTTTAAACATTACTAAATAAAATCTTAACCGGCGAAATTTGCATAAAAAAACCTTTCTTTTTATAGATAATCAAACAAAAAAGAAAGGTTTTAAATTTTGTTATTTGAATATTAAAACTTTACAGAACTTTATATTAACCTCTTTTAACAACAGTAGTTAATGGTTCGCCATAACTGTCAAAATGACCTGAAGTTTCTTCTATCGTATATGAAATTGTCTCATCTTTTTCTTTTAATTCAGCAGCCAATTTGATTGCGTCATTAATATTTGAATATTCACCGACTAAATCAGGATTATATGAACCTTTTCTTTTGACAAATACGTTATACATAATACCTCCTTTGTTTAATTTTAAAATATCACTCAATTACAACAAAAGCAATTGATTTTTCTTTTTCATGAGAAATCGAGAGCAAAATTTTATATTTTTTAAGTTCATCAATCAAAATATTTACATAAACAGAACCGTTTTGATTTTTTAAAATTTCGATTTTAGAATAAGGAATTAATTTTGGATAAATATTACTAAAAGCCTTAACTACAGCTTCTTTAGCACAAAAACGAGCACAAAGATGATGAGCAGGAAGTTTACTTTTAAAACAGTAATCCAATTCTGATTGAGTATAGATTTTTTTTAAAAACATTTCATCATCAATCAGATTTTTGTTTTCAAATCTTGAGTTATCCTCAATATCGATTCCTATAGCTAACATACAAAAATAATAACACAAATAATAAAAAGCCTCTTAAAAATTTAAGAGGCATGAAAATCTGTTTTTTCTTGATTCTCGTGAATGAAAGGTTAGTGTGTAATTAGTGTGTTATATTTCAAAAAGGATATTTATGTCTTACATATATATAAAGTATATATAAGAACTAAAATTGCTTAATCAATTATTTTTGTTACATAACTTAACAAGACATTTTTATAAAAAAGTATTAGAATGAAAAAGTTGCTCAAAAAAGTCTAATCGTATGAAAATAAATTTTAATAACTGTCACTATGCCTTATATAACAATCCAAAGGCAACTAATAAAAACAACAAAACAGCAAACAAACAAAACACACTAAATACAAAAAATACTACAAATGAAACAAATAAAATTTATTTTGGTCAAAATTCCGATTGGATTACGATTGGCTATGAAGCAAGCCCAAACGGAGAATTTTTAAGAAATTTAATCAGGGCAGAGCTCGAAATGAAAGCTACGCTCAGAGATAACGAGCTCCAAGTTAAAAAAACAACACGAGAGATGACACCTCAGCTTCCAAAAGAAAGCAAGTACTATCAATTGGGAGTACCCGTAAGCTACAAAGACGGTAAAAAAATGTATATATGTACAAATCTAAAAGATGCGCCTGATTTAAACGGACTCAGAGGAAAAACACCGTTATCAGGAAAAAAACAAGCACTAAACTGGAGAATTAAAGCACTTAAAAAAGAAGGAATAAAAACCGTAATTGATTTACGCTCAACCGGAGAATGCTCAAAAGCAGCGCTTGAAGCGCTGCAAAATAACAATTTAAGCTACATCAATTTTCCTGTTGAAGATATGTCTTGGCAAGCAAAATCATTAAATGAAATAACAGCATTTATAAATGCCATAAATGAAGGAGACTTTTTTATAGGATGTGCCAATGGGGAAGCAAGAACAGATTTAGCCATAGCCATTAACTACCTTTTCAACCCTGAAGCAAAAAATTTTCCAACGTTTTATTTTGCCAAAGCCAACACAAGGGGTGTAATATTAAAGAGTAATATTAAACAAATAATGGATTTAATTGCAAAAAGCCCCGATATTGTGCTAAATTGGGGTTATAAAGATAAACAAAGCTTTAATGAAAAATTTAATCAAAAGCTAAAAATATTATTTAGAAATATGAAAAACAGCAAATAAAAATTATTTTTGTGTTTTATACATATACAAAAAGGTAAAAATATGTTTAAAATATCAAGCAGCACAGGCCAAGTCACAATTAACAGATTTCCAAGAACAGTTAGAAAAAAACCAAATGCAAGCTTTTCTTTTTTTATGGAAAACTCAGCACCAAATAGCACAAAAGAGAGCAACAAAAGCATACTTTCAAAATACATTAAACTAAAAGAAAGATTTGCAAGAAAGTTCAAGCCGGTTAATCAAGAATTATTAAAAGAAGCAGGAATTACAAATTATGCTCCAGTGTATCCCAACGGAGCAAGAGGTGAAGCCCTTTCTTCAAGAAAAAACAGACGCTTTTTAAAGACGGTTAAAAATGCAGGAATAGATACAATTATTGATTTAAGAGATAAATACACAAGTAAAGCATACCCAAACCTCTGCAAACAAAACAAACTGAGATACTATAACATTCCAATTGATTCATCGGATATAGATGATAAAGAAATTATCAAAAGCCTTCCATTGCTCTTTAGACTCTTAAATAAAGGAAATTATTATATTGCATGTGCACAAGGGCTTCATAGAACAGATATTGCGCTATCAATTAATTATATATTCAACCCAAAAGCTTCTGATATACCGGTTTTAAAAGGACACCTAAGAGAAAACACTCTTAAAAGCGATGATATTATAAGAAGAATTAATAGTATTAAAAAACAACTCACACCTTCAGAAATAAAAAAACTAGGTTGGGGAAAAGATTTTGAAGATACATTTAAGCAAAGAAAAGAAAATCTAATCAATTACAATCTTTTATTTGTAAATAAGCAATAAAAAAGCCCGATATAATATCGGGCTTTTTTATTCAAGAACTTATTAATTATCAAATACGTAAGCCATTAAGCCTGATTCTCTTGCTTTTTTAACTGCATTTGACAACATTCTTTGATGTTTTGCACATGTTCCTGTAATTCTTCTTGGAAGAATTTTACCTGCTTCAGATAAAAATCTTTTTAGTTTAGAAACATCTTTATAATCTAAACATTCGATTTTATCATTGCAAAAAGAACAATTTTTTTTCTTTTTAACATCTTTTAAATCTTTAGCCATTTTAATTTATTTTTCCTTTTCTAGTTTTTCGACCACCGTTAGAACGGTATTTCATCTTCATCTATTAAATCTTGCGCAATTTCATCTTGGTTAAAAGAAACGATATT
The DNA here is from genome assembly GCA_944326675.1 of Candidatus Gastranaerophilales bacterium. GTDB lineage: Bacteria > Cyanobacteriota > Vampirovibrionia > Gastranaerophilales > Gastranaerophilaceae > RUG14156. The sequence continues at coordinate 8,265 of CALVET010000023.1, read as the reverse complement.
TTCATTTCCAACCGCAGCAGCATTTGTTTGTTGAACACTTGCGGCACCAATCTTTTCTACAGTGTTTGCATTAATTTCAAACACTTTTTTATCCTTGCCGTTGGGTAATTTATATGTATTTACCTGTAATCTACCTTCAACAGCAACACTGTCGCCTTGTTTAACAGTAGCAGAAACAGTTTCCGCCAGATTACCAAAAGTTACGACTCTGAGAATAGTTTCATTTTGAGGATCAATATTCAAACTGAATCCTGCAATAGCCATATCATTTTGGGTAAATCTTTTTTCAGGTGCTTTAACAATTGTACCTGTAACAAATGCTTTTGCAAAAGACATATTATGCACATTCCTTTTTAGTAAACATAACGCGAATAACAGAATCGTTAAGTTTTAATTGTCTTTTCAATTCTGCAACTTTATCTTCGGGAACACAAACAACTTGGTTTACCATAAAGCCGTCGCTAAAACCTTGAACTTCATAAGCAAGTTTTTTTCTGCCCATTTTGTCGCAGTTGTCAACTTTACCGCCAAGAGAAGCAATAATTTCTTCAACACGAGAAATTACTTTGTCTGCTTCATCATTATCCAAGTTTGGTTTAATTATTGTAAATAATTCGTATTTTTTCATTTCTTCTCCTTTGGTGATTATATATATGTTGGATGATAACACGAACACACATACAAAACAAGAAAAAATTTGATTTAACGCTTTTTTATGAAGTTTTATAATATTCTAAACTTCATATTCTCCTAAAAATACACATTTTGCAGGACCTTGCATATAAACATGATTATTTTCATTATATTCAATGTTTAATACACCACCAGGCAAAACAACATCACATTTTCTTCCGATTAAATTCCTTTTGACGCCTGCAACAACGCTTGCACAAGCCCCTGTTCCGCAAGCAAGAGTTATTCCGCAGCCCCTTTCCCAAACATTCATTTTTATTCTGTTTGTAGAAATAATATTCACAAATTCCACATTGGTTTTTTGAGGAAAAATAGGATCAGTCTCGATTGCAGGTCCGAAAGCACGAGCCTGAATTTGAGCATCTTCTTCACAAAAAATTACACAGTGAGGATTACCCATAGATACGGCCGTTGCGCTGTAGCTTTGAATTTGAAAATCAAGCGGATTATCGCAATTAACAGGAATTAAAGATGCTTCTAAAACAGGTTCACCCATATCGACAACAACGTTACCGTTTGGAAGAATTTCGGGTGTGATTATTCCTGCAAGGGTTTCTACGCTGAATTTATCTTTATTTACAAGATTATATTTACGTACAAATTTTGCAAAACATCTTATTCCGTTGCCGCACATTTGAGCAACAGTTCCGTCAGAATTAAAAAATTTCCACCCAATATCGGCAACATCAGACTCTGTAGGGCAAAATAAACCATCAGCGCCTACTCCAAAGTTCCTATCGCACATTTTTAAAGCCAAATCTGAAGTTGCAATGTCATCAAACAAAATCACAAAATCATTTCCAAGCCCTTGCCATTTTTCAAATTTTATCGACATGATATTCCTTTATTTGTTATATTCTAAAAATATTTCCTTAATAAATTCATAACCTTTGTTAATACTTTCAATATTTACTTGCTCATTTGGTGAATGCATTGAATAAATATCAGCAACACCGACCAAAACAGGTGAGAATTTTTTGTTATATTTATTCAATTTATTTGCATAAATATGCGTTTCGGCACCCGCATGGAAAGGTTGAACTTTTATCGGAATATTTAATTTTAAACCTACATTTTTAGCAATTTCAGACATCTCTTGATTTTGAGATTTTTCAAAAGGCAGCATATGAACATTAACATCCATTTTTGCATTTGCCCATTCCTTATATTTTGAATTAAATTTATCTATTTTCTTTTGGAATTTATTTAATAAATCTTGCTCATATTTTTTAACAGAACTTCTTAATGAATAATGAGCATAAGCTTTAGTATTAATAACATTATCTGCTGACAAAGACACTAAGGTTTTTGAATACGGTTTTTCTATATCTTGTTTTTCAAGTAATCGCTCAATACCAATATCAGTAGCACCTGCAACAATTGAACCAAGATTACAAGAAGTAATTGTAAAACCGTTTTCAACTTTAAATACGCCGTTTGGGAGTTTTGAAACCAAATCGGCAATTAATTTAGCGGCATTATAACGTTTTTTATCCTGAATGTCATTTCCGCTATGTCCGCCTAATTTAGTAGTTACTTCAATATCAATTTTAGTGTAGCCTGCGCCTGCTATTTCAAAATTTCCCAATTTATCAGAATCCAAAACAAGGACATTTTCACTTTCAAGCTCGTTAAACTTGACATTATTAATTCCGCTCATGGAAGTTTCTTCATCACGCGTTAAGACTATTTCAAGTCCACCATGTTTAATTTCAGGATGTTTAGCAATATAAATCGCGCAGCTTAGCGCAACAGCAACACCAGCTTTATCATCAGCACCAAGTGTTCTTGTTTTATCTGTTTCAAAGAATTTTCCATCTTCACTTACTCTGATGTTAATAGGAGAACTGTTACCCACAACATCCATATGAGAAGATAATAAAAGCGGTTTTTTACCTTCGCAATTGGCAGGAATTCTGATGATTAAATTTTGATAATCATCATAATAAGCATTAATTCCATTTGTATATGTATATTCTAAAATTTTATTTGAAACATTTATCTCCCCTAATGAAGGAGATGGTATAGATACCAAATCTTTAAAAATACTAATTACATCCATTACTATAACCCCTTATTTATACATTTTAATAACATCTATTGCCCCATCAAGCACTTCTTTTGCTTTTTTTCTTGCTTTTTGAGACCCGTCATATAGAATTTCTCTAATTAACTTTTCATTGTTTTCGTATTGCATCCTTTTTTCTCTAATAGGTCTTAATGTTTCATTTACCTTTTGAGCCAGCTTTTGCTTACATTGCGCACAACCCATTGTTGCATTTTTACAGCCGTCACAAACTTCTTTTACATCATTTTCAGAACCAAAAATTTGCCAATATCCAAAAATAACTTCGCAGTTATCCGGATTTCCTTTGTCATCTTTTCTTATTCTGTTTCTGTCTGTAATTCCTGTTTTGATTTTCTTTTCGGTTACTTCTTCACTATCTGATATTTTAATATCATTGTGGAAGGATTTGCCCATTTTATTTCCATCCAGACCCTTCATTAAAGAAATTTTTGTCAATAACGGCTGAGGTTCAACGAAATATTCAGATTTATAAATATTATTAAAACGACGCGCTATATCGCGTGTTAATTCGACATGGGCAACTTGATCTATTCCGACAGGAACAAAATGCGTATTAAAAGACAATATATCTGCTGTCATTAAAACAGGATAGCCGAATAATCCGTATGACAAATTAGACATATTTTCCTGTTTATCTTTCATAATTTTAGCCAAATCCTTAAGTGTGGGGTCTCTTTCAACCCAATTTTTAGGAGTAATCATAGATAAATAAATGTGAAGCATTGCAGTTTCAGGCACAAAAGACTGCAAATATATTATTGATTTATCAGGGTCAATACCTGAAGCTAACCAATCAAGAAGAACATTTTTCACGTTGTCTTTTAAATCATCTGTTTGATTATATTTAGTAGTCAGCGCGTGCCAATCGGCAATAAAAAAATAACTTTCATATTTTTCTTGCAAATCAACCCAATTTTTCAAAACGCCGAAATAATGTCCCAAATGAAGTCTGCCTGTTGGACGCATACCTGACATTATTCTTTTTTTATTTTCCACAATTTATCTCCTCTAATAAATCAAGAGCTTCTTTGTAATCGTCAAATATCATCAATGCTTGTCTTAAATGTTCTTGTGCTTCTGATATTTTACTACACTTAATCTCACATTTTGCCAAATTTGTCAATAAAATATGATTATTAGGATATTTATTTGCTAATTTATAAAATATTCCCATGGCATTTTCATATTGTTTTTGCTCTAAATAACATATTGCAAGCATATTTAGAGTCTCATCATCTTTTATTGATTGAACTATATCAAGCAAAAATTCTATTGCAATATCATATTTTCCTTCTTGAAAATAATATTTTGCAATATGATTTTTTGCAAGAAAATTATTCGGATCAATTTTAAGAGCTTTTTGAAGAGTTTTAAGAGCTTTTTCTTTATCTCTCTCAATTAAATATACATAACCCAAATAAGCAAGTGCATCTGCATTTTCAGGCTCATATTCAATTGCTTTTTTAAATGATTCTTTGGCTTCATCAATTCTGCTTAACATCATATAAGAAACACCCAAAGAATAGTGAAATTCAGAAACATCGTCTTCAAGTTTAATTGCTTCTTGCATTTCATCCACTGCCCAATCATAGCAATTCATTTTTAAGTATAAAACACCTAAATCTTTATGAGCATAGGGGTTTTGAGGTTCCAGAGTGATACATTTTTTAAACATCTCTTTTGCATTATCAAAATCGCCCATTTCGATATAATTAAATGCAAGGTTATAATATACTTCTACATCTATTTTTCCTCTGTTTAATAGAATTTTAAAAGTATCAACAGATTCTTCGTAACGATTAAGCTTTCTTAAAAGCGTACCTTTTTTCTTTATTAAATCAATATTTTTTTCATCTAAAGAAAGTAATAAATTAACACTTTCCAATGCCTTATCATATTGTGAAGTATTCATTAAGGCTTCCACGTATGAATATCGATATTGGGTATTATTTGGATAAGCCATAACGAGATTTTGATATAAAGTAGCTGCAAGATCATATTGCTGCGCTATAAGAGCACAATTAGCCAATGTTTGAAGCATTGTTATAGAAGGGTCAATTGAATATGAAATTTGGAAAAATTTTAAAGCCTGATTATAATCACCCATTGTTTGATATAAAATTCCAAGATTATATATAGTAAGAGAATTTTTATCATCCAACATAAAAGCATTTTGTAATACTTCAAGTGATTTTTCATATTCTTTAAGATTCATATAACAAACGCCGAGACTGTTCATTATAGACAAATGCTCAGGGTTTAATTCCAAGGCTTTTTCAAGATTAACAGAGGCATTTTTATAATCTTTTTTCATCATATACGATGTTGCTAAAATGTAATAAAATGAATAATCAAGCTGCAATTCAGTATTATCTTTAGCTTTTTGCAATAATTCAATAGCATTATCATATTGAGTAAATTCAATATAAATCATCCCAAGACTTTTATATGCATCAAGAAAGTTAGGGCGAAGATTTAAAACCAAATTAAAGTTTTTAATTGCAGATTCTTTATCGCCAACTCTGCTGTTGCAATTTGCAAGATAAAACAAACTTGTTGCGTCATTTGGATCCAAATTAACAACTTTATTAAAAGCATTAATCGCACCAATAGGATTATCAAGGTTTACTTCGCACAACCCGAGATTTTTAAATGCCTCAAGGTTATTTTCATCATTAGCTATAATTTGCTCCAGCATAGCCTTTGCTTGAACATAATCTTCTTTATCAATTAAATCAAGCACTTCATTCATTTTATTATTTTTCATAAAATAATTATACTTTAAAAAGCCAAAACAACAAATATATTAAACATAAAAAAATAAGGCCCATATAGAGCCTTATTTTATGAGATTTTAAATTATTTATTTTCAATCACCGCTTGAGCAGCTGCCAAAGCCGCTTGAGGAATTCTAAACGGAGAACAAGATACATAATTTAAACCGATTTTATGTGCAAATTTAACACTGTCAGGATCACCACCGTGTTCACCGCAAATACCGCCGATTAATTTCGGATTAACGGCTTTTCCTTTTTGCATTGAAATTTCAATCAATTGACCTACGCCTTTAAAATCAAGGGTATCGAAAGGATTGTAAGGAAGAATTTTTTGTTCAACATAACGTTTTAAGAACTTGCCTTCAGCATCATCCCTTGAATATCCGAATGTCATTTGAGTTAAATCATTTGTACCGAATGAGAAAAATTCTGCATACGGTGCAATTTCATCTGCCGTAAGTGCTGCACGAGGAATTTCAATCATTGTACCGAATTTATATTCAACTTCGACACCTTTTTCTTGCATAACATCTTTAGCAACTTTAACCAAAATTTCTTTAGCGGTTTTAAGCTCATTAACATGTCCGATTAGAGGAATCATAACATAAGGCATAACATTAATACCTTCTTTTTTAACGTCACATGCAGCTTCAAAAATAGCTCTTACTTGCATTTCGTTAATCTCAGGATAAGTTAGACCTAAACGGCAGCCGCGAAGACCCATCATCGGATTTGATTCTGACAAACCTTCAACAATAGTTAATAAAGCTTGTTCTTCAGAATAATCTTGTTTAAGAACTTTTTTAGCTGCAACTTCAGCAATCAATTCTTCTTTTGATGGCAAGAATTCATGCAACGGCGGGTCTAAAAGACGAATTGTAAGAGGTTTTTCGCCTAACGCTTTAAACATTCCGTAGAAATCTTGATATTGCATTGGAAGAAGTTTATCAAGAGCTTCTTTTCTTGCTTCTTTTGTTCCTGCAATAATCATTTTTTGAACCCAAGGAAGTCTATCAGGATCCATGAACATGTGTTCTGTTCTGCATAAACCAACACCTTCAGCATGGAACATTAAAGCATTCTCAACGTCTTTAACGGTATCAGCATTAGCTTCAATTGTCATTGTTTTAATCTCATTTACCCATGAGAAGAATGTTTTAAAATTATCATCTATTTTAGCGTCGGCTAATTTAACAGCGCCATCCATAACAAGACCTTTTCCGCCATCTAAAGAAATAATATCATCTTTGCGATAAACGGTTCCATCAGCCCCTGTTAAGGTTTCTTTTTCAAGGTCAATTTTCATATCTTCACAACCTGCTACACAAGGTTTGCCCATACCTTTTGCAACAACAGCAGCGTGAGAAGTAGCACCGCCTCTAAGAGTCAGAACACCTTGTGCTACTGCCATACCATGGATATCATCAGGACAAGTTTCAATTCTAACTAAGATAACTTTTTCACCTTTTTCACCACGTTGTGCAGCTTCATCCGTGTTAAATACAATTTTACCAACTGCAGCACCGGGAGAAGCGTTAACACCATGAGCTACAACATGAGCTTCTTTAAGAGCTTGAGCATCAAAACAAGGCAACAATATTTGATTAACTGTATATGGATCAACTAATTGAATTGCGCGTTCTTTTGTGATAATTCCTTCACGTTCCATTTCAACGGCAATTCTAACAGCAGCAGTTGCTGTTCTTTTTCCGCTTCTAGTTTGAAGAATATATAATTTACCTTTTTCAATTGTGAATTCCATATCTTGAACATCCTTGTAACCATGTTCAAGTTTTTTTGCAATATCAACATATTGACGATATAAATCAGGCATTTCTGTTTCAAGTTCACAAATTGGTTTTGGAGTTCTAATACCTGCTACAACATCTTCACCTTGAGCATTTGTCAAATATTCACCATAGAATTTATTTTCACCTGTTGCAGGATTTCTGGTAAACGAAACACCTGTTGCACAATCATCACCCATATTACCAAATACCATTGTTTGAACATTTACGGCAGTACCGAAATTATGATCAATTTTATTCATTGTTCTATATGCAACAGCACGAGGAATATTCCAAGAACGGAATACTGCTTCAATAGCTTCCTGCAATTGAATAAAAGGGTCTTGAGGAAATTCTTTTCCGGTAACTTCTTTAATGACATTTTTATAAACCGGTATTAATGATTTCCAACCATCGGCAGAAATTTCAGTATCCTCTTTAACACCTTCACGCTCTTTTAATTTTTCAACTTCAGATTCAAAATATTTTTGTCTATCCATATCCCAAGCAACAGAACCAAACATAGTTAAAAATCTTCTGTAGCTGTCATAACAAAAACGAGGATTATTAGTTAATTTAACCATTGCTTCAACGGTTTCATCATTCAAACCAAGGTTTAAAATTGTTTCCATCATGCCTGGCATTGAAACACGAGCACCTGAACGAACAGAAACAAGTAGCGGGTTTTGACTGTCGCCGAATTTTTTACCTGTTTGATTTTCAACATCGCTCAATGCTTGTCTTACTTCATCCATCAAACCGTTTGGCATTTTATTTCCATTGTTAATATAATCCATACATACTTCTGTGGTAATTGTTAACCCCGGAGGTACAGGCAAACCTAAGTTTGTCATTTCAGCTAAGTTAGCACCTTTACCACCAAGGAGGTTTCTCATATCCGCATTGCCTTCTCTAAAAA
>CALVET010000022.1 GCA_944326675.1 Candidatus Gastranaerophilales bacterium | reverse complement strand
CTTGCAACTCAAATAGGCTCCGGTTTATCAGGCGTATTATATGTTCTAGATGAGCCTTCAATTGGGCTTCATCAACGTGATAATGATATGTTAATATCAACTTTGATGAAATTAAGAAATCTGGGTAATACTTTAATCGTAGTTGAGCATGATGAAGATACTATGAATGCTGCTGATTTTATAGTGGATATTGGTCCTTATGCCGGTGTAAAAGGCGGAAATATAGTAGCATCCGGAACCCTGGAAGATATTAAAAATTCACCTAATTCGCTAACAGGTCAATATTTATCTCATAAACTTGAAATTCCTGTTCCTAAAAAAAGACGAGAGGGAAATGGCGAGTTTTTAGAAGTTAAAAATGCTCATAAAAACAATTTAAAAAATATTGATGTAAATATTCCTCTAGGTAAAATCGTTGCAATAACAGGAGTATCAGGCTCAGGCAAATCAACTTTAGTTAGCGATATTATATCTGAATATGCTCGTTTTGAATTGTTAAAAAATAAACCAAAACCTCAAGGGGTAGATTTAATAAAAGGGTTTAAAAATATTGATAAACTTGTTATAGTTGATCAATCTCCAATTGGAAGAACTCCAAGGTCTAACCCTGCAACATATACTGAAGTTTTCACGTATATTCGCGAATTATTTGCAATGACTCCTGAAGCAAAAATGAGAGGTTATAAACAAGGCAGATTTTCTTTTAATGTTAAAGGCGGAAGATGTGAAAAATGTTGTGGTGATGGCGTTTTAAAGATTGAAATGAACTTTTTATCTGATGTTTACGTTACATGTGATGTATGCAAAGGAAAAAGATATAACCAAGAAACGCTGGAGGTAAAATACAAAGGAAAAAGCATATCTGATGTCTTAGAAATGTCTGTTAGCGAGGCTTTAGAATTTTTCAAGAATGTTCCAAAAATTGCAACAAGGCTACAAACGCTCTATGATGTAGGTTTAGATTATATAAAATTAGGTCAAAGCGCTACAACTTTATCCGGCGGAGAAGCTCAAAGGGTTAAATTGGCTCTTGAATTGAATAAAAGAGCAACAGGAAAAACATTGTATGTTCTAGATGAGCCTTCAGTGGGACTTCATTTTTATGATGTCGATAAATTAATGAAAATACTTCACCAACTTGCTGATAATGGCAATACGGTTTTGATTATTGAACATAATATGGATATAATTAAATGTGCCGATTGGATAATTGATTTAGGCCCTGAAGGCGGAGATGGCGGTGGAGAAGTGGTTTTCAAAGGAACACCCGAGCAAATAGTAAAATCAAAAACAAGCTATACGGGTAAGTACTTGGCAAAATATTTATAGTATAATTATGGAAAAGGACGGACTGATGAAAAAAATATTATTAGCTTTTATTGCATTAACAACAATGACACTAAGCGCCTTAGCGGATGATAAAACAGATGTTTTAGAAACATTTGACAGATACGTAAAAGATGCGAACGCATATTCTGTTAATATTCCTAATTATTATGTAAAAAACGCTAAAATTGTTCGTGTAGTTAACAAAAAACAAGGCGGACAAGCTACTGTTATAGTTCCTTTTGACAGATATTTAAAAGAATTGGATAGTCATGCTAAATTAGCTAAAGTTGTTAATTATAAAAACGCTTATACAAATAGAAAAATAGAAAAAATCGGTAACGACTATAAAGTAAGCACTATAAGAATACCAAGAAACGATAAAACAGGATTACCTGCTTATTTTATCTTTACTAAGGTAAATAACGGTTGGAAAATTAAAGAAGAAAGTATGCAAACAAATGTACAGACTTTCTTAAATGCAAAATAAATTAAAATGAGCCTGAATTAAGGCTCATTTTTTATAATTCCATATTCAATGCCTTTTTTAATTATTATATCTGCTGCTCTATCAAGCTCGCAGTATGCCAAATCTTTCATAACGCACAATCTTAATCTGCATTCTTTTCTTCTTGTTGCAGGATAAGTCACAATATTTACATAAACTCCTTCGTATCTCAATTCTTGATATAGTTGGAATAATTTTTCTTCATCATATATCATAACAGGAATTATGGCACTTTGCGGATTTCCTGTGTTAAAGCCTGCTTTATCAAGTTTATCTTTTAGATATTTTGTTTTTTTAAGAAGTTCTTTTCTTCCTGCCATATCTTTTTCAAAAAGATTAAAAACCTCTATTAAACCTGCTGTTGTGCTTGCGTTTAGTGCTGTTGAGAAAAAATATGTTCTTGAATAAATTCTTAAATATTGAACAATTTCTCTTTTGGCTGCGCAAAATCCGCCAATTCCCCCTGGGGCTTTAGATAACATAGCTACATTTAAATCAATTTTATCTAAAACATCATAATAGCTGGCGCTTCCTCTCCCCCTTTTGCCTACAACGCCTATACCATGAGCATCATCTACCATAACTTTGCACCTATATTTTTGTGCTAAATCGGTAATTTTATCGAGTTTTGCAATGTCCCCATCCATTGAAAAAACACCGTCTGTTATAATCAATCTTCCTGTTGTAGAATCAGGAATATTATCTAAAATTTTTTCTAAGTAGCGCATGTTGTTGTGAGGATATATTTTAATTTGCGCACCGGATAATCTGCAACCATCCATAATAGAAGCATGATTTGCGCTATCATTGATTATAATATCATTTTTGGAGCAAAGTGCTGAAATTATACCTACATTTGCACCATAGCCTGATGGAAACAATATGCAATCTTCGCAATTATAGAAATTCGCAATTTTCCTCTCAAGAATTTTATGAAGTTCACAAATTCCTGCATAATTAGATACTGCACCCATTCCAAGACCATATTTTTCAAGAGCTTTCTTGGCTGTATTAATTACTCTTGGGTGATTTGCAACATTTAGATAAGAATTAGAGCCAAGCATAATAACATCATGGCAAAAACCGTCTTTCTCTTTGATTTTTACAATTGAAGAAAGTTTATTAAGGCTCAACATTCCAAGAGCCTCATAACCTGTTAAAATATCGCTTTTTAGGATTTTATCCAACCTTTTTGTTTTATCAAATAAATCTTCATTTTCTTTTGTTTCTATAAAATTTTCAAATTTAATGTTTTCGACTTGTGCTTCTGATATGCTCATTTTTCCTCTTTCTTTGATACAAATTATTGAAATTATTCCAAAAAAATAATTTCAATAAATTCGACAATAAGCTAATGTCGTGTTATTATAATTTTTTGAGGAGTATAGCTATGTCTAAAACATTTGAAGAAATTTGTCTTGATATTTATAAATCAATTACACCGTCTATGATAAAAGCAATAGTTCCTGTTATTGATTTAGTTAGAAAAATTTACAAAAAGCCTCCAATCCCACTAAGAGAAAAACTTTGCGAGATGAAAATGCCCGATTTTAGTGAAGATAAAGTTATTATGCTTCATGGGGTTTCAGTTGGCGAGGTTCAATCTTTAGAAAATTTAGTAAAAAAAATCAAAGAGGAATTTTCGGATTATAAACTTGTAATTACAACAGGAACGGTTACAGGTCAACAATTAGCATTTAAAAAATACGGTGAATTAGCCGATTTTATCACATATTTTCCTCTGGATGTTTATGAATCATGTAAAAAATTTATAGAAAGCATTAATCCTAAGGTAGTTTTAATAGCTGAAACTGAATTATGGCCTAATTTTGCGCTATGTTGCAAAGAACATGATGTACCTTTATATATAATAAACGGTAGAATTTCAGATAAATCTTATCCTTCATATATAAAAATCAGAAATTTCTTAAAGTTGATTTTAGCTAATTACTCCGGAATTTTTTGTCAAAGCGAGCTTGATAAAGAAAGATTTATTTTGCTTGGCGCAAGCTCAAAAACAACTTGTGTTATGAAGAATTTGAAATTTGAAATAGACAAAAAAGAATGTGATGTTGATCTTAAAGCAGGCGATACTAAATTAATTATCGCAGGTTCAACCCACCCTAATGAAGAAGAAATTATTTTAAAAGCCTATAAACAATTAAGAACAAGGGTTTTAGATTTAAAACTTCTTATTGCTCCTCGTCATTTAACTCGTCTTGAAGAAGTTAAAAAAATTATTAAAGACGCAGGCTTAAGATTTGGTTTAAGAACAAATAAAGATACTTTTGAAAATAACAGTATAATTATTTTGGATACTTTAGGAGAATTATCTAAAATGTATGCTATTTCTGATATTGCATATATTGGTGGTAGCTTTAATAACACAGGCGGACACAACCCTCTTGAAGCAACAATTTATTCTAAACCTGTTATATCAGGTCCTTCTATTAAAAACTTTAGAGATATTTACTCTATTTTACAGCGTGAAAAAGCAGCTTTTGTTGTAAATGACGAGTGGGAATTATATAGAACGCTTGAAAGATTGGTTTGCGATAATGAATATTGGGAAGATATTTCAAAAAATTGCGAAAGATGTTTTCAAAATAATCAAGGAGCGCTTGAGTTTCTCGTTAAAAAATTAAAAGAAATTTTGCATTAAAAAAGGGGTTTTTAAAACCCCTTTAAATTTATTCTTCAACAGTTTCCATTTGCGTTGTTCTGATTGATTCGTTTTTAGATTTTGATAATCCTTTTTCTTTGAATTTTTTAACTTGTCTATCGAGCTTATCGCATACTAAATCGATTGAAGCATACATACTTTCTGCCTTTTCTTCTACTCGAATAGTTTCACCACCTATTTTACAGTTAATCTCTGCTATGTGAGAATCACTAACGGAGGGGTTTTTAATAACTGATAGTACAGCGTCAATTGCATCAATTTGTTCGTAATGTGCCGCAACTTTGCCTGCTTTTTCTTTGACGTAAGCCTTAATTGCATCGGTAATTTCAATGTTACGTCCGTTAACGTGAATGTGCATAGTTTTCTCCGTTTCTAGCGCAGATAATCTCCATCTCGCATTTATATATTATACCCTATTTTTTATTTTTTTAAAAC
>CALVET010000021.1 GCA_944326675.1 Candidatus Gastranaerophilales bacterium | reverse complement strand
ACGCTTCGGCGTTCTCGGCACACACCTTGTGCCTTCCTTGTTTTCGCCAAGCCAAGTCTGGCTAGGCTCAAACTGCGTCAGGTTTTGTTATTTTTTGTGTTTTGATATCTTGGGAGCTTATGCTCCCTTTTTTTATATCAAATATATAAAATTAATTTATATGCAACTTTATTCATATTCAAAAATATCAACAAAAAAACAGATAAAAAATTCAAATTTTTACCAAAAAAATAACAAATTATATTTTTTTCATGTTTTATAATTAGTAAAAGATTTAAGGAGGAACTATGATTTCCAATATTAAATTTGGCAGCACATATAAAATAAATTCCAAAGATAATAATGACCGAAATTTTGAAAAATTATGGAAAATACAAAATTTTGCAAGCAAACACAACATCGGAAACGGACAAATAAAATTCAATGACGGAAGTTATAAAACAGGCTTTTGCACAATCATAGCTCAAGATAAAGACGACAGTCTGATTGAAACATTTTGTGCAAATAATGGTATTGTATTTAAAAAATTATCAACATCAGCACTATTGAAGCCCGAAGCGATTATAAGAAGAATTGCGCCTGCTCCTAATGGTAAGCAAATTATAATGATTAATACAGATAAATTAAACCAATTACAAAAAAACCAACAAAGCAACATTGACCACTGCAAACAAGATTATAACGAATATTACCATGATGTAGTTGAATCAATGTTAAGAAGCGGAGACCCCATAACCACAACAACAATGTATATAAAAAATAAAAATGGAAACAATTCCCAAGAATTAATTGATTATATAAATAAATATGGAATTGACGGATTAAACAAACAACAAATTACAATTGATTTTAATCAAGAAACAGATGATCCTGATCATTGCGTATATTTTGGATTGTGCAATAAAAAAATGAAAGAAATACCTGTGTATGTTGATTCTGAAACATACAAAATCGCTCAAGCTTTAGGTCTTGCAAAATAAACTAAAGTCGCAGCATGCCTCCAATTATAAATTTATATTAAAATTTGAAAATTTTCTCTTTAAATTTATTTTCAAATAACACACAAACGTGTAGAATTAATACAAATATGCATATTGTATTAATACCAATCACCCTCATAAGCATACACGTAAGAAAGGAGATGCTATGATAAACAAGATTAGCTTTTATGGCATTAGAAGTATAATGCCCAAAAAACAATCTGCTCAGCCGATCTTCAAACAACAATTACCATACGATACAATTGAGATTGGTGAAAATAACAGATTTAATTCTGCTTATAACGCTGCAAGAAAAAAAGCAATTTCTACACTGCAAGAAAAAGGCGCTGATTGTAGAATAATAGTTAGTCCAAAGGGAAACACCCAATTTGAATATATAAGTTCAAACAGCCAAAATCTAAAACAATCTAAAATACCTGCCGACTCATCAATTATAATCGGATATACCACGCGTACTCCGTTAACTCCAAAAAATGTGGCACAATTTTTGGCATCTGACGCAAAAAGTATAGAAGTTATAACAGATAATGGCGAATATTCTAAACTTTCTAAAAACGATGAAGATATTAAAATCAAAAATATCAAAAACACAACTAAAGAATTAACTCTTCAACTTTATACTAAAGCAGCACAAAAAGCAGGAATCAGTCTGAAACCTACTAAATCTGATTTTATGGAGCTTGCAAATGATTATTTATATAATGTTGTAGGAAAAGATTGTCGAGATAAATCTTATGAAGAAGTTCTAAACGAACTTGCTGTCAGAGGTATCAAGCCATCAGGAGATATTAGTTTTGATTATAGGCAACTAAACAAAGCATGTAAAGACTATATATTCTATGTAAGCACAACAAAATACAAAAGAATACTTCACAAAGAGAATGAAATAAACGCCTTTTTATCCACACCCGAAGGATTTAATACACATCAAGAGTTTTTGCAAAACGTAGCAGAAAAATATAATCTGACATACGAAAGCAATATGCAGCCATAGAAATATTTCAAAATCACAATTAAAGCTGATTTATTTAAATAAATCAGCTTTAATTTTACAAATATAATTACCAAAGTTTATTAATATGCGCCAAAAAAATATCATCAAATAAATAATGCTTTTTCATTAAATCGATAATTTCATTGTCATCTTGAGTTTTGATTTCTTTTTTGGATAAAATTTCCAAAACATGTTTAACTTTTGCTTTTTCAATGTTGTAATGCTTGTTTTCATGCACGACAAGTATAAATTCTTTTGCCATTAATGCCTCTCTAGTATTTTTGCAATTATACTTTAGCATAAAATTTGAATTAGCAATCTTACCTAACCGGATAGTTTTTTTAAACTTTTTTCAAAAAATAAATACTACCCAACTGGGTAGTATTTTTAAAAAATAATCATTATTATTTGTTGATATTATTAGCATTCTGCTCTTTTTGTTTTTGTCTTTCAACAATTTTTCTTTTAATCTTGCCGCTAACAGGAACCATTAAAACAGGAACCAAGAAACGAACAACAAAAGTAAATATTGTTAAAGATTTGAATTTACTTAATTGTTTCTTATATGTTGAACTCAATCCTTTAATTGCCTTTTCTAATGACTCTTTGTTTAATAAATCCGTATTAGATAGAGTTTTAACAATTTTTTCAGAATTTAATAAATTAGATGAATTTTCTTTCAAATATGCTGTTAATTGTTCTTTGTTTCCTGATTCTTTTAAGTTTTGAGGTATAGTCTTAACCATATCATCAATTACGTTACCATATTTACGTGCTGTTGAATCAATAAGTCCATCCAACATGGTATCAATTAAAAATGCGCATGTACTTGAAACAATAGTTACTGTTGCAGAGTGAACATTCAAACCGAGTTTTTGACTGGGTTCAATTTTCTTTGATTTATTTGTGTTATTAATCCAATATAAAGTAACCAATATTGATTCTATATCAGCCATTCTGGCAGATGGCTTATTTAATACTTTAGGTAATCCTGCTAAAAAATTAACCCCAGCTTGCCCGAATTTTGACATTGAAAGTTTTTCTACATTCAAAGCTATAGTGTTGATTGCGGCATCTTTTAAGCTTCCTTTAAAAGCTATATCGGATCTTTTTGAATTTTGTTTAAAAGCGACTTGTTTATCGTCTTTTTTTGCTTTATCATCCTGAACTTTAGAATCAGCATTTTTGGCATTATTTTTTTCTAAAGTTCTTTTTGCAAACAAAAAGGCTACAACACCAGGTAACAATATGCTTGAAATTTTTGCTTTTCCTATTGCCACAGGTGAACCTGTGATATTTTTCCAGAAAGAATTGTATGCTTCTTTTTTATTTGAATTTTCAAGCAGCTCTTTTGTAAAATTTATATTACTTTGAAAAACACGTTTATGAACTGTATTAAATGCATTTGCAACAGAAATTTTTCTCTTCATTATCTCTTCAGGTAAAGGAGTATATGAAGGAGGCTTTATAAAATCAGACACCATTGCAGCGACTTTTTTAAATCCTGTTGCATTATTAAATCCGTTTGCCGCATTTTTAAATCTTGCAGCCAGACCTGTATTTTCTTTTTCAATTAACTTTGTTGCTATCTCGGTTAATTTTTCATTTTCTAAAGTAACATCTTTAATTTTATTGGTAGCTTTATCAATATTAACTAAATTCAAGTTATTATTAATTATATCTACGGATTTTTTAATAATACCGCCTGTGATTGTCATGCCAAAGAAGCTTCCCAAAAATGCCTGTAAGAAATTCTTTGTTGCTACAATTTGCTTATCTTTTTCTTCAGAGCCCGGCATATTTAAAACAACAAACGGTTTAAGCATGCCTGCAACGAACAAAGAAAAAATGGCATTATAAGCAGCTTCATTATCATATACAAAACCGACAACCTTATTCATCGTCTCGCTTTTAATAAATTTTTCAGACGCTGAAACTATAGACCCGCCAAAGCTAATCGCTTGTGCGGGTCTATTTGTATTATAATTGTCGTTATTCTCATTTATATGCGCATTATATGTGACACTGCCAAAATTGTTTTGCTTGTGTATATAAGCATGGTTATCACGCATTTTGTTGTTTTTTATCTGCGAATTTATAGTATTTAGTTTCATAGTACTTATACAAATCCTGTAAATTTTTTTATTTGCTCTTTTTAAAAGTTTTATTAATATTTTTTAAACAAACTCTAAAGGTGCATTATTTCGATATTTTGCATAATCCTCAATTCTATCTACAATCATTTTCTCAAAATTTATTCCAAAAATGTTATTAATTTCGTTAATGAAAAAACATGGACTTGTAATATTTATTTCAATTATTTTTCCATCAATAACATCTAAACCTGCTAAATAAACACCGTCTTTTTCAAATTGAGTCTTCACTTTTTGCTCAATTTGTTTTTCTTCAGGGGTTAACTGCGCAAATTTTAAAGTGTCTTTATTATGTTCATTAAATTTGAAATCATTATTTGTGGCAACTTTGCTAACACAATAATCATAAATCTTTCCACAGATATATATCAATCTTTTATCTCCGTTTTTAATTTGAGGAAGATATTCTTGTACCATGACCTGAGTTTTATAATTATTTGTTGCCGTAATTAAAATAGTATTTATATTTTTATCCGTATCATTTAAGTAAAATACACCTGAACCAAAACATCTGTTTAGGGGTTTTATTATTATTTCTTTTTTTTCAAACAAGAATTTTTTTATTGTTTTCTCATCAGCACTGACAATATTATCCGGAATTATATCTTGAAATTCATTTATATATAATTTTTCATTTTTATTTATTATTGCATTTGCATCATTTAAAACCAATGTTTTTGATTTATCGACATACGATAATACATAACCAGCATTAATATAATCTATATCCACAGGTGGGTCAGGTCTAAAAAACACCATGTCAAAATCATTTAGCTTAATATCCATAGTGTTTTTTTGAAATTTTATATCACCATTTTCCTGATAAGTTTTATTTGCAATACAATAAGGAACATCTCTTTTTAAATACAGCCATTTTTTTAGAGTTATAAAAACGCTATTATTACGATTTAAATATTCCCAAATAAGCCAAAAATTGGTTACAAGCTTATTAAACTCAAAATATTTATATTCAACATCATCTATAACAAACAATATATTTTTCATATTTAGATTATAACAAATAATTATTTTAGTGTATAATATTCTTATGAAAAATTGTCCTTTTAAAAATATAACGTGTAATTCAGAATGTGCACTTTTTATTAAAACAAACGAATTAAACGAGATGGTTGCTAATCGCTTAAAATCAATCGGGGTTATCGATTGTGACTGTGATGGAATTTGTTCACTAAAAAACATGGCACTGGCGCAAAGCAGATTTATTTTTGAAAATACAAAGGTATTTAATTAGTTTTGGAGATTAAAATTGTTTAGAGAAAATATTGTTACGGAGTTGAAACAAAAAATAAATGCCGACCCTACAGATATAGAAAACTATATCAATCTTGCAAATTACTACATAGGAAGCGATGATTTAAACAATGCCGCGCTTATGTATAAACAAATATTAGAAATTAAGCCCAACAATTTTCAAGCTTTAATTAATCTCGGAAGTATTTATTTTTATAAAAAAGCATATCTTGATGCCATAAATTGCTATAAAAAATCAATCAATATCGAACCTGATAACTATGTAATATATTTTAATCTGGGAAATGTATATGCAGAAATTGAAAATTTCGAATTAGCTCTTTCTAATTACCAAAAAGCACTGGCATTAAACCCGGAAAAACCTGATATTTATGCGGCATTAGGTTATTTATATCAAGATGTCGATAATCTTGAAGAAGCAAAAAAATATTATATTAAAGCAATTGAGCTTGATAATACAAATGGTGAAAACTATATAAACATAGCAAATATCGAACAAAAGATGGGCAATACTCAAAATGCGCTTTTATATTACGAAAAAGCATACAATCTGAACAATACAGACGTAAAAGCTGCCATTTGCCTTGCAAACACTTTTGCAACTTTGAAAAATTTCAAAAGCGCACAAGAATATTTTGAAAAAACAATCGATATAGATGAAAATTATTATCCGGCATGGGTTTGCAGAGCAATAGCATACTGTGATGACAACAATCAAGCAAAAGCAATTGATTCACTAAAACAAGCAATTGAAATCGACCCGAATAAACCAAATGCATATATATTATTGGCAAATATTCTTGTAGATGAAAAAAGATATGAAGAAGCATTAATAATATATAAAACCGTGCAAAAATTAATGCCTGACAATCCTAAAATTTCTGCCTTTATCGCAAACACTTATGTAATGCTTGATAATTATACACAAGCGATTAAATATTACAAAAGAGCAATGAAACAAGCTCCAAAGGATAATGAAATTAAGCTTATTTATCTGGAAATGGCAGATCAATATATTAAAAATAAAATGAAAGGCATTTATGAATAATACATTTATAGACAGAATAGTTTCGATATTAGCATATTATACTTTTGGAATTTTCAGCATAATCTGGATAATATATGCCAACGTAACAAAAAAAAGAATTAGTGCATTTTTATCTTTTAACTTATACCAGGCAATATTTGTATCTGTATGTTTAGCAGTGATTTCATTAATCTATGGAATTGCAATTAATTTTATCAGCGTACTTCCTTTTGTAGGAAATCTTGCAAGAGCGTTTGACTTATTTTTCAACCAAACACCCCTATATTTTACCTTTAGTGTTTCAGGCTTATTGGTTACAATTTTAACAACATACTTAGCTATAATGTCATTATTAGGTAAAAAACCTTATTTACCCGTTGTTTCCGACATAATAACTTCTAATTTCGGAGGTTAAAAGTGTTTAAACTGTTTTTAATAACCTTAAATTTATTAACATACACTTGTTTTGCAGCTTCAGAGCTTTATAACGAGAACGAAGAAATTAAGCAAGCTCTAAATAATAACATGTATGAACCTAACTATTTCAGCCTTTTTTTTGGACTATTTGTTGTTATAGGATTGGTTTATATAACAAGCTATATTTATCAAAAATTAGTTAAAATAAAAATTACCCCTGAAGAAATCGACATGTATAATATAGAAATTCTTTCTACAAAATCACTCGGACAAAATAAATCTTTACATATAATTAAAGCAAACGGAAAATGCTGTCTAATTGGAGCAACGCAAAACAACATCACTTTTATTAAAGATATAGACGAAAATACGGAATTTGCAAATGAACAAAACTGTTAAAATTAAAAATATCACCGTAGGAGATAATAGACCTTGTTTTATTATTGCTGAAATCGGAATTAATCACAACGGAAATATCGAAACAGCAAAAAAATTAATTAACGTTGCACATTTTTGCGGATGCAATGCAGTGAAGTTTCAAAAAAGAACTATTGAAAAAGTCTATACAAAAGAAGAGCTGAATATGCCAAGGCAAAGCGTCTTTGGTACAACAAACGGCGATTTAAAAAGGGGTCTTGAATTTGGCTATGAAGAATATAAAGAAATAGAAAAACATTGCAAAAATCTTCAAATGCTTTGGTTTGCCTCTTGCTGGGATACAGAAAGTGTAGATTTTATGGAACAATTTGATGTATGCGCTCATAAAATTTCTTCAGCATGTCTTACTGATGTTGAACTTTTAAAAAAAGTTAAAGAAACCAACAAACCGATTTTATTGTCAACAGGCATGTCTACTATTGAAGAAATAGATAAAGCCGTTGAAATACTCGGAAAAGACAACCTTATAATATATCACTGTACTTCAACATATCCGACAGAAAACAAAGAAATCAATTTAAATGTAATTCCAAAACTTAAAGAAAGATATAATTGTCCTATTGGTTTTTCAGGTCATGAAAAAGGCATTTTCCCTTCAAGCGCAGCTGTTATCTTGGGAGCATGCTCAGTTGAAAGACACATTACTCTTGATAGAACAATGTGGGGTTCAGATCAAGCAGCAAGTCTTGAACCTGAAGGATTAAGAAAAATGGTAAGAGATATAAGAAATATTCCTGATATCTTGGGGGATGGGGTTAAAATTGTTTATGAAAGCGAACTTCCCATAAGAAAAAAATTGAGGAGAAAATAATGTTAAAACTGTCTAAAGAAATCAAAATGATAATCACCGACTTTGACGGCGTATTTACGGATGGTTCGGTTTATATATCAGAAAAAAATGACGTTCAAAAAAAATTGAATTTCAAAGATATCATGGGAGTTTCAATGTTAATAAAAGCAGGGTATAATTTTGGAATAATATCAGGCGAACAAAGTAACATATTGAACTATTTTAAAGAAAAGTTTAACATAGAAGAAATCCATGGCGGCATTAGACAAAAAGGAATTGTGTTAAATGAAATAATGCAAAAATACAAACTTTTGCCGTCAGAAGTTTTATATATAGGCGATGACATAAACGATATACCCGCAATGGAACTTGTAGACTACAGAATAGCGCCCAAAAACCTAAATCCTATATTAACTGTCAAAGTTAAAAACCTGCAAATTACCGAAAACTATGGCGGTAATGGAGCAATAAGGGAAATTGCAGATATTTTAACGGAATTATAATGAACATATTTTTTAATTTTATCAGATACATAAATAACCTGTTTAACTCGGTTGAAACCTTTAATAAACACATAAATCAATATAAGCAAATCACAAAAGAACCGGCTTTGCCTTCTTATGCATATATAAATTGGGGGTTATTTTTAATAAATAACGGCAAAAAAGATAAAGGTATCGAAAAACTAAAACAAAGCGCCATAATGAACGAAACAAACCCCGAAGCATATATTAACCTTGGGATTGCTTATGCGCAAGATGAAAAATTTGCACTGGCACTTAAAAACTTTAAAAAAGCAATAAAGCTCGACCCTGCAAACGGAAGAGCCTGGGGATATCTTGCCGGAGCATACAGCGAGCTGAACGAAAATACACTTGCAAAATCAGCTTTTGAAAAATCTCTTGATTTAGACAGAACAAATCCTTCAACATATCTTAATTACGGAATTTTTTGCATAAAAAATAATCAAAAGGAAAACGCAAAAGTATTACTACAAAAAGCATATTTACTCGACCCCACATCAACGCAGCCAATTATGATGTGGAGCATGATTTTAATTGAACAAAAAGACTACAAAGGTGCAATTTCAAAATTAAAAAGAGTGCTTGCAAATGAACCGTTTAACACTGACGCACTTCACTTGTGCGGTTTATGCTCGCTAAAATTAGGATTATACCAAGATTGTATTGAATATTGTAAAAAAAGCTCTTCAATTAACCCTGAAAAAAAAGAAAATTACATTCTAATCTGTGAAAGCTATTTAAATTTAAATGATGATAATAATTGCCTAAAATCATTTGAAAAATACGAACAATATTGTTCAACAGACTGGAAATATTATAACTCTTGGGGTATAGCACTATCACACTTTGATAAATTCGAAGATTCGATACCAAAGTTCTATAAATCAATTGAATTAAAACAAGATGAATACATAGTTCACAATGCTCTTTCATATTCACTCATTAAATTAAATAGATTTGATGAAGCCAAAAACGAAATCAAAAAAGTAATGGAACTAAAACCTGAATTTGCTTATGCCCATTTTAATATGGCTCAAATCTATATGAAAGAAGAAAAATATCAAAATGCAATAGATTGCTATAAAAAAGCATTGTCATTGGATGCTAATCTTAAAAAATCGTACTTTAATATTGCAGGCGCCTACCACAAATTAAATGATACAAAAAATGCCGTTAAATACTGGAAAAAGACAATTGACTATGATAAAACCAATATAAACGCATACTTAAATCTTGCGATGACATATTTTGGCGATGAAAACGATATAAAAAATTCAATAAGATACATAAGAAGCGCTTTTGAACTTGACAAAAACAACGCAGAAATTGTGTTTAAATATGGCCTTATTTTAATGAAAGCAAATGAACTATATAGAGCCGAAGAAAAACTTCAAAACGCAATTATGCTTGATAAAAATCTTTCATCAGCCAAAGTTGCGCTTGCTGAATGTAACCTAAAATTAAATAGAACACAAGAAGCTCTGGACATTTTAAATGAATGCCCCGATGAAAAAAAGGAAGATAAAGATTTTTTAATTATAAAAGCAATGGCTCTGCTTGATTTATACAAAAAAGATGAACAAAATAATGAGCTAAAAGACACAATTTTACAAATTTGTGATAAAATACAAGCAAACTTTAATCAAGAAAATCTTGTTGAAGAAATAAAAAAATATATAACAAACAACAACTGTTAAGAGGTAAGTATGGGGCTAATCGTACAGAAATTCGGCGGAACATCTGTTGCTGACAGCGAAAAAATTAAAAATGTAGCAAAAGCCGTTATTAAAGAAAAGCTAAAAGGAAACAAAGTGGTTACCGTAGTTTCTGCCATGGGGCATACAACAGACGGGCTTGTTAAATTAGCAGGCGAAATAACCGCCAACCCCTCACCGAGAGAAATGGACATGCTTTTATCTACAGGCGAGCAAATTTCAATGTCGCTTTTAGCTATGGCAATTAACGAATTAGGATATAAGGCAATCAGCTTTACCGGTCTGCAAGCAGGAATTAAAACCGAAGACTGTCACATGTGTGCAAGAATTATAGATATAGACACTAAAAAAATTCAAAAATGCCTCGATGAAGATAATATTGTTATTGTTGCAGGTTTCCAAGGAGTATGTACAAATAACGAAATTACAACTCTGGGCAGAGGAGGCTCTGACACAACAGCTGTTGCTCTTGCTTGTGCCCTAAAAGCACAAAGATGTGATATATATTCTGATGTTGAAGGGGTGTACACAGCCGACCCCAGAGTGGTTAAAACCGCAAAAAAATTAAAAGAAATATCTTATGAAGAAATGCTTGAATTAGCAAGAGTCGGAGCCAATGTATTACATCCGAGGTCAGTTGAAACGGCAAAACTTCACAACATGCCAATGAGAGTGAGAAGCTCATTTAAGCTTGATGATTTAGGAACTTTGATAATAGGAGTTGATGAAATGGAATTAAATAAACCTGTTACAGGACTTGCATGTGATACTTCACAGGTTAGAATTGTAATTTGCGACATAGTAGATGAACCCGGAAATGCTGCAAAATTATTCAACCTGCTGGCAAATGAAAACTTAAGCGTAGATATGATTATTCAATCTTATGCAAGACACCAAAAAAACACGAACGACATCGCATTTACAATTGCAAAAAGCGATATAGATAAATTTAACAAAATAAAAGACAAAATAAACGAAATTTTATCAGCCTCCAATATATTCATAGACGATGATATAGTTAAAGTATCCATTGTAGGGGCAGGAATGATAGATAGACCCGGAATTGCTGCAACAATGTTTGATACACTGGCAAAAGAAAATATAAATATCAAAATGATTTCAACAAGTGAAATTAAAATAAGCTGCCTTGTTGCAAAAAAATATTCAAACCAAGCAGCCCTTGCGCTTTGCAAAGTATTTGAACTGGATGGCGCAAAAGTTGCAGATGTAAAAGGTGACTTACCTGTTTTATAATAAAATGATTGAAACAGTTAGAAATTTTTTAATTAAATACAATATAAAAAACAAAAGCGTGGTTATTGGTTTTTCTTCGGGACCGGATAGCTGCGCTTTAGCATATTCAATTTCCCAATTAAAAAAAGAGTTTAGCCTTGAAATTATACTTGCATATTTTAACCATGGCTGGAGAAAAGAAGCAAAAGAAGAAGAACTTTATACAATTGATTTTGCAAAAAAAATAAATGCAAAATATTTCATTGAAAGCGCGCCTAATAATATTAAAAAAAACGAAGAAACAGCAAGGGAATTAAGATATAATTTTTTAGAAAAATGCGCAAAAGCTTTTAATACGGATATTGTTTTATTGGGACACAATAAAAATGACAACATCGAAACTCTTATATATAGAATAATTAAAGGTACATCAATAAAGGGTCTTTGTTCAATTCCCGAAAAAAGAGATATTTATTATAGACCATTGTTAAAAATTGAAAAAAAAGACATATTGGAATTCCTTAAAGAAAACAATATAAGTTATAAAATCGACATTTCAAACGAAGATGTTAAATATAAAAGAAATTTAATCAGAAAAAATATCATGCCGCAAATGGCAATTATTAACCAAAATTATCTAAATTCAATTGAAAATTTAATTCGCAATGCAATAAATACAAAAATTATTCTGGATGATATAGTTTTATCAATACAAAAAAACATCCTTCAAGATAATAAAATAAAAGCTGATGATTTTACTAAGCTCAATCAGCCTATAAGACTTGAAATTTTAAACAACTTTCTCGGGCAATATTTAAAATACAGAAATTCAAAAAACTTATTCAAGTTTGATAATTTCATTTTAAACAAATTACAAAACAGAATTTCAATAAACAAAGATTGCTTTCTTGTTAAAAAAAATAATAAAATCTATATTGAAAAAAAATCAATCAAAAATGACGCCACAATTAAAATCAACTCTATTGGCGAATATGAATTTGAAAACGGAAAATTGTTAATTGAACAAATAAAAAAAGAAGATAAAGTTTACCCAGACTCAAAAGAAAACATTTGCTATTTAAATTTTGAATTTCCGCTTGAATTAAGACACAGAAAAAACGGAGATAAATTTTGCCCATATGGACTAAAAAGTGATAAAATGAAGTTGAAAGATTTTTTTATAAATGAAAAAATAGATCAAAATAAAAAAGATGAAATAATCTTGCTTGCAAAAGAAAAAGAAATCTGCTGGGTCATAGGATATAAAATAAGCGAAAAATATAAACAAAACAACATCAACTGCTATAAATTAACTTGGAGAAAAAATAATGGATAAAAATATAAAAGACTTAAAAATTCTCATAGACTCAGCTTCCCTCAATAAAAGAATTAAAGAACTTGCAGATGAAATTAATTCAACATACGACATCGAAGAACCCCTTACAATAATATGCGTATTAAGAGGTGCAGTTATGTTTTTTGTTGAACTTGCAAAACACCTTAAGATGCCTATAAAAATGGAGTTTGTTTCACTTTCAAGCTACGGTGACAACTTTAAATCATCAGGCAAAGTTAAATCCTTTAACTTATCGCTTCCGCCATTAAAAGATGAGAATGTTTTAATTGTTGAAGATATTATTGACACAGGGCTTACTCTTGATTTTTTAATGAAATTTGTAAAAATAAATTGCAAAGCAAAAGATGTCAAATTAGCAGTTTTATTTGACAAAAAATGCGCAAGAAAATACGATATAGAAGCTGATTTTACGGCATACGAAATTGGCGATAAATTCATTGTCGGTTTTGGCTTAGATTATTGCGGATTTTACAGAAATCTAAATTATATAGGCTATTTTGAATAAACTACAAAAAGAAAATTGAACAAATCCAAACAGCCATAACTAAACCGACTATATCTGCCAAAATGCCGGCCAAAAGGGCATGTCTAAACTTTTTAATTCCTACTGCGCCAAAATAAACACTTGCAACATAAAAAGTTGTTTCACTGCTTCCTGTAATAACAGCCGCTAATTTGGTTGCGTATGAGTTTGCACCTGTTTGATTTATAATATCTGCTAAAACACCTAATGTAGCAGAGCCCGACAATGAACGTGTCAGCATAATAATAGTTGTTTCAACAGGTATTTTAAAATAATCTAATAATGGCTTAATAAAATTTTCAATATTTTCAATTGCTCCGCTTGCTCTGAATAACGCAGTACACACCATTATCGCAATTAAATAAGGAATTATTTTAATTGCAATTTTAAAACCTTCTGCAGCGCCATCAACAAAAACTTCATACGCCGGTGTTTTTTTATATAGTGCATAAACTAGTATAAAAACGATAATTACAGGTAAAATCCATAAAGATAGAGTGTTTAAAAAATTAATCATTTAAAAAACCTCTCTAAAATTTTTGCAAAAAACAATGCCGACAAAAAAGCAACCGATGTTACTATTAAAGTAGGCAAGATTATCTGGGTCGGATTCTCCATACCATTTGCACTTAAAATTGCAATCACAACAGCAGGAACAATTTGAAAACCTGCGGTGTTAATCGCCAAAAAAGTACACATCGAATTTGTTGCAACTGACTTATTTTTATTTTGACTTTGCAAATTTTCCATAGCCTTAATTCCAAATGGCGTTGCTGCATTGGTTAATCCAAGCGCATTGGCACTTATATTCAGAGCGATATTACCCTGCGCCTCTTCGTTATTTTTGATATCAGGAAAAATTAACAATAAAGGTTTTTGAATTATTTTTGACAACAAATCCATTAAACCTGATTTTTGAGCAATTTTTACAATTCCGAGCCAAAAACCCATAATGCCAATTAAACCAAAAGCAATTTCAACAGCCTTTTGGCTTGCCTTAAGCATTTCATCAACAGCAACATCTAAACGATGATTAAATGCGGCACACACAAAAGAAATTATTATTAAAAATAGAAAAATATAATTCATCTAGCTTTGAAATTTTGAAATAAAATACGTTTCGCCGTATGGCGTAATAGTATATTGTTTCTTTTCCTCAACTTCTACTGTTTTGATACATCCTAAGTTAATTAATTCATTTACCACTGACAAATCTGCAATTTCACCGCTTGAAGCATACAAATTTGAATTAATGGTTTTCATTGAAAATGAATTTTGCTTTAAGATGTTTTTTATATAATAAGAGCAAATTAAAAATTCGTCAATTAAATTTGAATATTTAAAATTAGCCAAATATGTTTTAAAATCTGTATTTTCTGATTTAAAATCAGACTTTAGAGGTTGTTTATCTTTTTTATTATTTAATAAATTATTTTTCTTTATAATTCCATTCAATTGTTCTAAATATTCTTCATAAGAAGGTACTGGGTTTGTAAGCTCATCAAGAATATTTGTCGTATTTTCATTTTGATTTTCATCAGCTTGGTTTTCATCAACTTGTTTTATATCATCAGAAAAAATATCATCCAACTTTGCCTGATTAATATTTTCGCTTTCTTGATTATCAATCGTCAAGTTGACATTATCTTCTTCAGTTATTTCTTTTGTTTCTGTTTCTTCTTGCGGTTGGGCTATTATTTCTTCATTATCAGCCATCTGAGTCGGTTCATTTATTAAATCCTGATTTTCTTCTTTTGACTCAGATAATAATAATTCATTATTGTCTATAACCTCATCTTTAATTTTATTATCTAAATCAGATGAAACATCGATAATATCGTCATCACCCAAAACTAATTCTTCTTCAACAACAAAATCCGTTTTCTTTGAAGCATTTGAATTATCAAGTAATACCTTATTAAATTCGTTGCTATCAGATATATCTATTGCGTTAATCTCTTGCTCAACTTTAGCAATTAAATCATCAATTCCGCCATTATTTTGTGATATTTGTTCGTTTGAAATAGTAATCTTCGGATACAAAGGAGTTGAGCTCGATACATTACAAGACTCATTATTTTCTGGTTGATTAACTTCGGGTAAAACAATGTCATCCTCTAATGAAACTTCGGTTTTTTCGCTAACATCAAAACTCTTAACATCATTATCAATATTTTTTTGCAACGAGGAATCATCATCCAAGTTAATTTTTTCAAACTCATCTTTTCGATTTAAATTTTCTGTGTCTTGCAAAGGCGCAATAGAGCTTTTATTCAAGGCAAATAAAGCATCTATTACCTCATCATTTTGAACCTTTTTTTCTTCATTTTCAAAATCAAAAGTTGAATACTCTAAAGGACAATATGGAGTTTCAACAGCAGGAACAAATTCAGACGGTTCACAATAAGACTCTGTAATGCCATTATCTGCTTGCTCATTAATTAGTGCTTCTTT
The DNA here is from genome assembly GCA_944326675.1 of Candidatus Gastranaerophilales bacterium. Classification (GTDB taxonomy): domain Bacteria; phylum Cyanobacteriota; class Vampirovibrionia; order Gastranaerophilales; family Gastranaerophilaceae; genus RUG14156. The sequence continues at coordinate 8,766 of CALVET010000021.1, read as the reverse complement.
TTGATTGTCTTCTTCAATATTTTGAACTTTATCTTCAATAACTTCATCTTCGATTTTTGGATTTGTATTCACATTCTCATTAATATCAAAATCAACTTGAGCATCATTTACAGAAGAACTTTCTGATATTTTGTTCTCTTCAGGTTGACCTGCTTCCATTTTCTTAAAATCTTCAATAGACTTTATGTCAGAATTTACAATCTCAACATCTTTTATTTGAGACTTAAATTCCTCACTTGCACCGAACATAGTCGCGAAATATTTATCCATTTCGCATTCAACAATTTCTTTATTGCAAGAGTCCAGGCTAAATTCACAACCATCACATTTAATTTTGATATTATAATACACTAGCTAATCCTAATCCTGTTGAACGTGTTTTTTAAGAATTTCCTCTCTCCATTTTTCTAATTGTTGTTCCACAAAATCGGCATCATCAGAAGAAAATTCAATCTCCAGTTCACCTTTTTTCATTTTAAAAACATATTGAGGCATATTAAACTCCTAATAAATTTAATTGTATTATAATCCAAAAGTATTATTTTTATTCTTGATTTTTCAGTATTGTTAAAAAAAATATACAAAATTTTCAATTAAGCATGGAAAAATTTGATTTTATCTTAAAAATTGTTAAATTGTTGATATATGAATATAAATTTTTAATTCATTTGTATGACTAAATAAGAAATCATTTTTTTTATAATAATACTGGGAAATTCAGGGGTATATTTTGTATAATTCAATTTATCCTATAAATATAAATTATAGAAAACAAAATATTTCACGCACCAACCAAGATGCACAATCTAATGGTGCTAATAGTCCTATTTCCAATAATGATAATAATCAAAGCAAAAAACAAAACACATTCCCCAATGGTACTAAAGTTGCAATTGATTACACAAAAGGGCAAATCAATATAAGTCAAGTGTTGACCGATTTCAGAAGTACAATACTTGCAATCAATGCTCCGGATGATGTTAGTGAAGAAGTTAACATGTATCTCAATCTTGTAGATAGAGAATCAAAAAAAGAAAACCCTTCAAAAGAAATTGTACTTGCAAACCTTAAAAATGCTTCAAGAATTTCTGATGCTTATATAGCAAAAAGTTTGAATAAACCTTCCAATGTGGTTGAAGGATGGATTGATGCACTTTTCTTGCAAAAAATTAATATAAAAGCAAATCCTGATGAAATAAACCCCGATTTTCTTCTTGAATTTCCGCAAAAAGCTCAAGCTAAAATTGACGCAGCAAAAAAAGAACAATTTCAACCTCAAATGCAAGTTTCAGAAGAAACAGCTCAAGCTAAAAACATTATTCAACAAGAAGCACAAATAGCACCTCCTGAAACAGAAAAACCGCAAACTATACAATCAAAAGATAAACCCGAATTTGAAAAAATTGAAGTAGAAAGCGATATTGAAATTTCTACTCCTGAAACACCATCAAATGAAATAAAAATTACAGATATACCCAAAACCCCTTTCACCCCGATAAATGAAATTGACAATAAAGCCAAAACCTTATTTACTCAAGCAAAAAAACAACCCGACAACAATCAAGGCGATACACAAGCAATCAATTTATTAAATGAAGCTTTGGGTGTTCTTTCTCAAACAAATGATTTTAACGAAAACATTAAAGCTGCAATACACTTTGAAAGAGGAAGAATATTTGATAACTACGACTATGTTGACTATGCGCTCAGAGACTACTGGGAAGCAACAAAAGCAGACGATCTTAATCTAAAAGCTAAAGCTTTCTATAAGTCAGGGCAAATATACGATGAATTTAAAGAATACTCACCGGCACTGGATAATTATTTATCAAGTGTTGCATACAGCGGCGAAGCAGATAATTCAAGCGCTCAAGCTTGCGTATTATCAAAAATTGCCTCACTTTTTACAAAGCAATATGATGTAGATAACACTGAAAATTATAGTGATTTAGCTATAGAAACAGCGCTTGACTCTAACAGCGACAGAGTAATTGCACAAACCTATTCTTCAACTGCTCAAAATTATCAATATTTAGGTGAAAATGATAAAGCTATTGATAGCTACAAAAACGCCCTTGCAGTATTTTCAAGAACAGATGAAAGCCCCGAAGAAATCGCCCACAATTACGAACAAGCAGCAATAGTAATGGAAAGACTTGGAAATCATGCTAAAGCAAAGAAGCTTCAATTGAAGGCAAATCGATATTATCAAATAGCCCAACAACAGCAGGAGCCGTTGGAACAAGCAAGTTGATTTTTTGATTTTCAACTTTTTTATCTTGCTTCATAATTTTAATAATGTCCTCTTTTTTATATTTAACTTCTTTTTGAATTAACTGAAACTTATTTAAAAGGTAAATTATTCTATCATAATAGTCTCTATCAATTATTCCAAGATTAAAAGACAATTTTGATGCACATTTTATGCCGTAAGCTACAGCTTCACCATGGGAAAACTTTTTATAATCAGATAAAGTTTCAATTGCGTGCGCATAAGTGTGACCAAAATTCAAAACTTTTCTTAGATTACCTTCCAGTCTATCCAGTTCAACAACTCTTGATTTTAAATGCGCACAAGCTTTAACGATATAATTAATTTCTTTTTTGACATCTTGAGTTTGATATTTAGATAATACATCAAGCAAATTATAATTAATTTCATTTTTACAAGATTTTTCAATCAAAGCATATTTAACTATTTCACCAAGGCCGCATTTATATTCATATTCATTTAAAGTATTTAAAAAATCGGTATCAATAATTACCTTATCAGCCAAATAAAAAGAGCCGATTAAATTTTTTCCGTAATTGGAATTAAATCCGGTTTTACCCCCAATTGAAGAATCACACATTGCAAGCAATGTAGTAGGAATTTGGATTAATTTAACCCCTCTTAAAACACTGCTTGCACAAAATCCTGCCAAATCTCCCACAACGCCGCCGCCAAGAGCGACAATACAATCTCTTCTTTCAATCTTTTCTTTTAAAAGCTTGTTAATAATATAATTATAAGTTTTTATATTTTTATATTTTTCACCGTCTTTTATGACAATTACTCTTTTTTTATCAAACTTTTTAACTATCTTTGGATAGAGCTTATTTAGCGTAGTATTTGTAATAAGAAAATATTTCCTATCCTCAAAAAAATCCTCAACTGAATTAATTAAACCATTTTCAATAAATATTTCGCTTTTTATATTTTCATTTGATGAGATTGTTATTTTTTCCATATTGCTTTTAAAATTTCCGATTTTACTTCTTCCATAGTTTTATTATCCGTATTAATTTTCAAATTTGCAAGATTATAATACTCGTTTCTTTTTAATAAAATTTCTTCAATTTTCTTCTTTGGATTTTCCACAAGAAGCAATGGACGAACAGAATCATTTTTTATTCTTTCATAAATTGTATTCGCATTTGCACTAAGATAAATAGTATAGATATCTCCCCTAAACAAAATTTTTCTGTTTTCACTTGACAAAATAACTCCGCCGCCGCATGAAAGCACAAATTTATCTGTTTTTGATATTTTCTTCAAAATTTCAGTCTCAAGCTTTCTAAAATTTTGCTCGCCGAATTGTTTAAAATAATCTTTAATTAAAATTTTTTGCTCTTTTTCAAAAATTTCATCCGCTTCATACAAAGTATAAGAAATTTCATCCGCCAAAATTTTGGCAATAGTGCTTTTCCCACAGCCCATCATACCAATCAATGCGATTTTATTATAGTTCATTTATCCTCTTTTTGTAATTTTCAAATGAATTATCAATATCTCTTTTACAATCAGAACCAAATTTATCCAAAAAAGCATCAAGGATTACTATTGCACTCATGTTTTTTGCAACAACCCCGCATGCATAACAAGCACAATTGTCCGCTCTTTCAAAATGCGCCAATGAAGTTTTATGTGTTTTTATTTCAACACTGTTTAGCGCTTTTTTCATTGTAGGAATAGGCTTCATTGCAACAGTCAAAACAATATCTTCACCATTTGACATTCCGCCTTCAATACCGCCTGAATTATTGGTTTTATGATAATACTTTTTATCATAAAATATTTCATCATGTGAACTATGACCTGACAATTGAGAATATTTTTTTCCCAAACCAACTTCAAAAGATTTTATTGCAGGAATTGACATCAAAGCCTGTGCGAGTTTACCGTCAAGCCGTTTGTCCCAATGAACAAAGCTGCCCAACCCAACAGGCACATTTTTAATTACAACTCTGATTACGCCGCCAAGACTATCTCCTTCTTTTTGAAATTCTTTAATGTAATCACTAAATTTGTCTTTATTTTCACACTCGCCGACAGATAAAATTTCAAAAGAAAAATCAATATCGTAGTTTTTTAAAATATTCTGACAAACAGCTCCAACGGCAACCCTTGTAGCAGTTTCTCTGGCGCTTGAACGTTCAAGAACATATCTTAAATCATCAAAACCATATTTTAATGCACCGGATAAATCAGCATGTGCAGGACGAAAGCGAGTTATTTTTTTTTCGTTTATTTTTTCTTTAATTTCATCAATCAAACTGTCATCCAATGAAGAAAAATCGATTTTTTCAACGCTCATCGGATATACCCAATTTTTCCAATCTTTGTTTTCAATTTCAATTAAAATAGGGCTTGCAGTTGTAATTGAGTGACGAACACCGGATTTTATTTTTATTTTATCTTTTTCAATTAACATTCTGCCACCTCTGCCCACACCTTCTTGACGAGAAGCAAGCTCAGAATTTATAAAATCAAAATCCAATTCATAACCGTATGGGATGCCCTCAATAATTGCATTTAATGCTTGTCCGTGAGATTCGCCCGAAGTTAAAAATCTAATCGCCATTAAACCATCACCCAAGGTTTTTCTTCTTTTGCAATAATAACTTCAACCTTTGTTTTGGCAATTAAGCCTTGAATTAAAGGTAAAACAGGCAATTCTGATTCAAAATGACCGACATCAACAACAGCAAATCCGTCAACTTCAAGAGCCTTATGGAACTTAATGTCGCCTGTTATATAAACATCGACATCATAGTCTTTAATTTTATCAACAAAGCTTCCGCCGCCTCCTGCGCAAACCGCTACATTTTTAACTATAGTTACATTATTGGGATTAATTAATTTAACACATTCAAGATTTAAAGCCTGTTTAACATTATCTATTAACTGTTCAAGCGCAAGTTCATCTTTTAAATGAGCAATTTTAATGTAGTCCTCAACAGTAACAAGATTTTGCAGCCCTAAAACGCCGCAAAGCGCGTCAGTTGTTGAACCGTATGTTTTATCTAAATTTGTATGTGCGCTGTAAACGCAAATATTATTCCTTATAGCCTCTGCAATTAGAGCATTGTCTATTTTTTTAATTGAATTAAAAATCAAAGGATGATGAGTAATAATTAAATCGCAATCATTTGTAATTGCCTGTTCTAACACGTCTTTAGTTAAAGACAATGCCACTAAGACTTTATTTGTATAATCATGCCCCAAATTTATCTGCCAGCCTGAATTGTCCCATGGTTCCGCCAATTCAAGGGAAGCATATTTTTCAATTTTAGAAATTATATAATCGGTTTTAATCACAGACAACCTCCAGAATTTTTTTTGCAATGTTATCCTTGAAATCTAAATCTATATTTATAATTCTACCACTTTTTTCGATTATTGTAACCTTATTTTTATCTGTATTTAGGGCAGTTTTAACATCGTTTGCCACAATATAATCTAAATTTTTATCAATTAATTTATTTTGTGCGCAATTAATTAACTCTTTATCAGCTAAACAAAAACCAATTATTTTTTGGTTTTCCTTTTTATTTTTAGCAATTGTTTTAACTATATCCGGATTTTTAACAAGTTTTAATTCAAAACAATCACCAATATTTTCTTTTGAAATTTTATATTCAGATACATCTTCAACTCTAAAATCGCCGACAGCAGCAGCCATAATCAAATAATCAAATTTTTGATTAGATAATTCCTCCAACATTTCAATGGCAGAATCAACTTTTAATATCGGATAATTTCTTTTAAAATCAATTGTTGATACAATCGCGACATCATAACCTAAGTTATATGCCCAATCTGCAATTGCAATCCCCATTTTTCCGGAAGAATAATTTGAAATATATCTGACTGAATCAATTTTTTCTTTTGTTCCGCCAACGCTTATAAGAACTTTTTTATTATTGTTTGCTTTATTTTGATATATTAATCTTTTAGTTTTTTGATATATTAATTCAATATCAGCCAACCTTCCGACACCTTGTGTGCCGCAAGCCAAAAAACCTGTTTCGCAATCAATAAAATCACAACCCATATTTTTCAATTTTAAAATGTTTTCTTTAATAATTGGATTATTATACATATCCTTATTCATTGCAGGTGCCAAAAATACAGGCTTTTTTGAACCCAAAAAAGCGCAAAAAATACTTGTCAATAAATTATCTGCAAAACCTTGAGCACATTTTGAAATTGTATTAGCGCTGATAGGCGCAATCACAAAAATATCTGCCCAATCAACAAGACCTATATGCTCAACTTCCACTCTCGGCTCAAATTGATTGCAATACACCTTTTCATTTGTTAATGTTTCTAAAACCAAAGGAGAAACAAAATTGAGAGCGTTATTTGACACAACAACTTTAACATTAAAGTTGTTTTTTTTATAAAGTCGAATTAATTCATAAATTTTGTATGCAGCAATAGAAGAAGTTATGCCAAGTAAAATATTTTTATTATTCATTATTTGTTTCCTTATTGTAAATTGCGATTAACTCATCAACCGCTTTATCTACAACATCATTTTCAATAACATAATGAAATTTATCCGCATTTTTTAATTCTTCTTTTGCGCAGTTAAGTCTTTTTAAAACACTTTCTTCATTTTCACTGTGACGGCCTCTTAGGCGTTTTTCCAATTCTTCAAACGTCGGCGGCTTAATAAAAATAGTAACCGCATCAGGACATTTTTTCATTACCTGAAGTGCGCCTTGCAATTCAATCTCAAGTAATACACTTTTACCTTCTTTAATTTTTTGTTCGACAAAATTTTTATTTGTTCCGTAATAATTACCGCTATAACATGCATATTCTAAAAATAAATCTTGCTCTATCATTTTTTCAAATTCATCTTTAGAAACAAAAAAATAATGCATACCGTTAATCTCGCCGTCTCTCGGCTGCCTTGTTGTATTAGAAATTGAATAAACAATATTATTATCTACTTTTTTAAAAAAATCACAAAGTATAGTGCCCTTGCCAACACCTGAAGGACCTGTAAATATAATTAATTTTGCCTGTCTTTTATTCATTTGCTACCTAAAATTATATAGTTATTTAATTATATAATAAATTTCATAATTGTCTATTAAAAACCCTCAAGCATTCTTGAGGGTTTTTATATTAAACTTCAACATATTCTTTTAATCTTTTTGAACGGTTCGGATGACGTAGTTTCCTCAAAGCTTTTGCTTCGATTTGACGAATTCTTTCACGAGTAACGCCAAATAATTGACCGACTTCTTCAAGTGTTCTTTGTCTGCCATCATCCATGCCAAAGCGCAATCTTAAAACATCACGCTCACGAGCTGATAAAGAACCTAAAACTTCAGCCAAATCTTCTCTTAAAAGTTCATGTGCAACCGTTTTAACAGGAGCATCCGCATCTTTATCTTCAATAAAATCACCTAAACGAGAATCTTCTTCTTTTCCGATTGGAGTTTCAAGAGATAAAGGTTCTTGCGCAACTTTTATAATTTCTCTTAATTTATTAATTGAAATACCCATTTCAGCTGACAACTCTTCCTCAGACGGCTTTCTTGCAAGCTCTTGAGCTAATTTTCTTGTAACTTTTTTAAGTTTGTTAATTGTTTCAACCATGTGAACAGGAATTCTTATTGTTCTTGCCTGATCAGCTATAGCTCTGGTAATTGCTTGTCTAATCCACCAAGTTGCATAAGTAGAAAATTTATAACCTCTTTCATGGTCAAATTTTTCAGCCGCTCTGATTAGACCTAAATTTCCTTCTTGAATTAAATCCAAAAACAACATACCGCGTCCGACATATTTTTTAGCAATTGAAACAACAAGACGTAAATTAGCTTGAACTAATTTTCTTTTTGCAACAGCACCTGAATTTCCGCCTGCTACAATCTTTCTTGCTAAATCAATTTCCTCATCGGCAGTCAAAAGTTTAATTCTTCCGATTTCTCTCAAATACATTCTTACAGGGTCATCAACAGAAATTCCTCGTGGAACGGAAATATCATTTTCACCTTGTTCGTCGTCTTCATCGTGTTGATCAAAAAAATGTGATACGGATGAAGTTTCAACCGTACTTACACCTTGAGTTCTCATGATATTAGAAATATTATCAGTCTCTAATTCTGCGCCTTCAAAATACTCATCATCTTCAATGACTTCTGATTTATCAATCACGCTTATTACAGAACTTTCAGGATTTCTTTTTCTGCTCATTTATTTTATTCTCCATTCTGTTTATTTTTGTTGTAATTCTTGAAAAAATTTCTGAGAAAGTTTAAGTTTTTCTTCTTGCGTTAAAGTATCGTCTTTCAACATTTTTCTTAAATTTTCCCTTTTATTTTGTTCTTTTAATCTGTTTAATCGGATAAAAATTTCATCAACCGCCTTTTTGTAATCTTCAAGAGATAAGTTGTTAAATTCATGCGAAGAGAAAATATTATCTGAAATTTTCTTTTGAATATGCTGTTCATTATAAAACTCGAGAAAAAGTTTTTTTGCTAGTT
>CALVET010000020.1 GCA_944326675.1 Candidatus Gastranaerophilales bacterium | reverse complement strand
AAGTTCCTAAAAAGGAGGTGAAAACAATGCCGGAAGTTCGTGTTCGTGAAAATGAAAGTATCGAATCAGCTCTTAAAAGATTTAAGAAAAAAATCCAAAAAGCAGGAATTTTATCTGAAATTAAACGCAGAGAAAGATATGAAAAGCCTTCTGTAAAAAGAAAAAGAAAATCAGAAGCCGCTAGAAAAAGAAAAGTATAAATTAAAAAGAGCCTTTAAAAAGGCTCTTTTTATGCTATAATAAACAATGTTTAAAAGGTTTGGAGAAAAAATATGGCAAAAGACGCTAGTTTTGATATTGTTTCAGAATTTGACAAACAAGAATTAACAAACGCAATTGACCAAGTTAAAAGAGAATTAACTACAAGATTTGACCTTAAAGATTCAAATTCTGACATTAATCTTGAAGAAGACAAAGCAATTTTAATCACAACAAATGACGAAATGAAATTAAAAAATATTTATGACATTCTTCAATCTAAACTTGTTAAAAGAAATTTAAGCCTTAAAATCTTAGACCCTCAAAAAATTGAAAATGCCCTTGGGGGGAATGTTAAACAACAAATTAAATTAAAAAAAGGCTTATCTACAGAATTAGCCAAAAAAATTACAGGTTTTGTTAAAGAAACAAAACTAAAAGTTCAGGCTTCAATACAAGGTGACAGCGTTAGGGTTACAGGTAAAAACAGAGATGACCTTCAAGCTGTAATTAAAGCTATCAAATCAAAAGAAGATGAAATAGATGCACCTTTACAATTTACAAACTACAGATAATTAAAAGCTCCTTAATAAGGAGCTTTTAATTTATTCATATTTAGAATATTCTTTTGATAATTCTTCCCAAGTTTCACGCTCCAGCGTCATTGCATGTGACCAGAATTTTTCTATTTTATAGTTTTCTCTTTCAACCCCATGCATAATATGAACAACGACTTCGCCGTAATCCAATAAATTCCATCTGCTTTGTTTTTGGGTTTCTTCACCTAAAGGTAATCTTTTAAAAATATCTTTAATTTTTTGTCTTACTGCCTCAGTTAAAGCCCTTATATGAGGGGTTGAAGTACCTGTTGCTATAATAAAATAATCAGACAAAGAACAAACATTTGAAACATTTAAAACAACAATATCTAATGCTTTATTGTCATCTAATATTCTTGCCATGATTGACGCTAATTTTTCACTCGTTACATTATTTTCCATATTTTAAATATTCCCTGTAGAAGAATTTTTATCATCTTCCAAAGATTTTATATCCACAATTTCTTCATCTTGATAATTCAAGTTATTGTTAATATCAATCTCAATATTAACTTCACCATCTATCATTTCAATATCGCTTTTTTGATATTCTTTAATTTTTCCGTCTTCCAGTTTAACATTAACAGATTTTTTAAGAAAATTAACCATAAACACTTTTCCGATACCATCCGGCGTCATAACGCCCGAACCAACAGGAGGGAGTGTTTTAGCGGCATCAAGATAATTTTTATATTCATAATTTAAGCAACAAAGCAATCTTCCGCAAGCTCCTGTAATTTTACCAGGAGTAATCGGAATTCCTTGGTCTTTAGCTAACTTTGTGTTAACTTGTTCGAATTTCTTTAAAAACTTACAACAGCAATAATCTTGCCCGCATATACCTTGACCTTGCAAAATAGAAGTTTCATCTCTTACGCCGATGTGTCTTAAATCTATTCTTACTCTTTTAAATTCTTGAGTTAAATCTTTCAAAAGTTCCCTAAAATCAACACGTTCAGGAGCAGTATAATAAAAAGTTATTTTTTTTCTGTCAAAAGTATATCTTGCTTGAGTAAATTTCATTACAAGATTTCTTTTTTGCGCTAAATCACGGCATTTATAAAATGCTTTAACTTCAAGCTCTTTTTGTTCAGCGTAAGTTTTTAAATCTTCCTCATTTAAAATTCTAATAACAGAAAGTGCTTCAGGTTGATGTTTTTCCCATAAACGTTGAATACAAGAGTTAACCAAAAAAACTTTAAAAACCTCCTCGCCTTTTTCCGTTCTGACCAAAACAAGCTGTCCATGCTTAATATTGGCATTTTGCGGAACCTTTAAAGGGTGAAATTGATTTTTAATAACTCTTATTGCAAATTTCATAGTTTTAATTATATTTTAAAAATATTATGTTTCAACGTAACTGATTAATTTTTCAACAGCATTTTGAATTGAATTAATTTTATCTTCAATTATCTCTACGCGATTTGAAAGCATTTTTGTCTGAGTCATGTTTTCATAGAAAATATCGATAAATTGACTCGGATTAAAGCTTTCATTTTGATTTTGAACCATCAAGTCCACTTTACTTGTCAATTGCGCAATTTTTTCATCCTGTGCTTTTGCATTTCTAATCATGATTTTTAAAGCATTTTCGATTTTGGCGCTAAACTCAAGTGTACTTGTTTTTGATTTTTCGCTTTGAATTAATCGCGTTCTTATATCTTCAAAACCAACGCTTTGAATGTCGCCTACTTTTTCCGCTAAATCATCAATTTTATTAACTGCATCTTTAAACCAGCCTGAAAGATGGCTTAATTCTGATTCAACATCTCGATTAATTTTAACATTTTCAAGACCTACTGTTCTTAATTCAATAACTTTTTCAAACAGGTTTTTAAAATCTTCATTATTTGAAGCATGTTTTTCAATATTCAATCTGATTTTCGCTAAATCAGATTCAACATCTTCTAAAGTATAAGAATAATTAGAATTATCATCTACCGTTCTTATTCTTTTAATAGCGGTTTCTAATTTTTGAAATTCACCTGCAAGATTTTCTTTAATTTCTTGAGAAATATTGCTCTTTAAAAATTCAAAATTAGAGAGATACTCTTGAACTTTGTTAGATAAATTATCTATATCTGCATTTTTATTTTCATTTGTTTCCGGAGGCTCTTTTTCTTTATCCAAAAGAATGGAGATTTTTTGAACATTATCTTTTAATTTCTGCTCAATTTGTTCTTTTGTTTGTTCAATATCTTCTGCTAACTCAATATTGAATTCTTCCATCCCCTGAAGTTTTTCGGAAATTTTAGCTATAGCATTCATCAAAGAAGCCATGTTTTTACTTTCTTCAATTGTTGCTATTTTCATGGCTAAATTTGAAGTGCTGGATTGAATTTCCTCCAAAAGCTCTTTTGCATTATGAATTTGCTGCAAATTAGTTCTGTCGATTTTTGTTTCAATATCGACAACGGTTTCTCTTAGAGATTTTTTTTCAATAATATTATCTAAATCAACTCCAATGTAATTATCAAGCAATTTATCCAATTTTAATTCAAATTGATTTAAAGATGTTCTGTTAGTCTTATCTATTGTCATAACACCATCTAAAATATCGCTTTTAATTTCATTTAGAGTATCTTGGTTATGAGCGGCATTAATATTTATTGTGTCATTTATTTTATCAATAGTATCTTGAGAAAAATTTTCTAAGCCGACTTCAAAAGATGCCAATTTATCTATAATTCTATCGGCATAATCTTGTTGTCTTATTTGAAACTCTTGAAAATCTGCTCTGAAATTAACAAATTCAGCCTGTACTTTATCATTTACGGCATCCACACTATCCACAAGATGATCTGATAATCTTTGTAAATCAACTTTTAAGGCATCCAGTGTTTCTATATTAATCGTTTTTGTATCATCTTGAATTTTATCAACCGCATTTGTTAAGCTTTCTTTGACTTTAGCAACCACATCAGAAAAAGAGGTTCTGATTTGACCTAAGTTAGTAGAATTTTCCGTAACAACATGGGTTCTAAAAATTTCCAATTTATCTGCAATGGTTGGAATAGCTTCAGAAATTTGAGTCAAAATTTGCATGCTTGAAACCGAATTCATATCATTCAAATTAGCTTGCATGTTTTGAATTGATGATTGAATTTCAAGCGTTACATCTCTCAAATTATCGGCTAAATCTTTTATATTTCTTCCTAAGTCCTGATTTTTAAGCTCAGCCATTGCACGCTCAATCGGCTCTTGAAGAACTTTAATATTTCCTTCGTTTATTGCAGTTAAATCTTTTTTAAATGAAGTTAATCCTATTAACAAAGATTTAATATCTTCTTTTGCGCTATTCAAATATTTTTCATATTCAGCTTGATATTGATGAGATTTATATAAAATTTCATCATTAATTAAATTATGAACATCTTTTAATTCGTTTCCAAGTCCTTGAACTGTTATAGAAAGATTTTTAACCTCATCTTTTGTATTTGATAAATTAGCGCCAAGGCTTTGGATATTATTTGAAACAGCATTAACGTTAGAAGTTAAATTATATACTTCTGTTTTAACGCCTGTATCACCTGCAGTATTAACTACTTTTTGAATTTCATATTTTACCGCTTCAATTTGATTTCTTACTTCATTGCTCAAAGCCTGCAATTCAGCTCTTGAATCAATAGAATTAATATTTTCCTTCATTGAAGTAACTAAACCGCTAAGAGCTCGAACTTCTTTTAAGGCATCATTAAAAATATTTTCCCTATGTGAAACAGCGTCAATTAAACCTGTTAAATCTCTGTATTTGTTATCAATAATAGAAATTGCAGATATAACAGAATTAACATTTCCGGAAATTGTGTCTATATCACTTTTTATTGCATTTAATTCATCTTTTGAGCTAAATTGTTTAACCTGAGTCAAAAAATCTGCAAAATTTTTATTTAAGGTTGTTGTTATATTTTCAAAACCCTTTGAAAAAGCAAGAAAATTATCGCTTAATTTTGTGATTTCGGCAGAAGGATTTTCTCCTCTTTGAAGTTCGATAGTATTAAATATTTTTTGCAAAGCCAAATCTTGGGCGTTTAATTTCGCATAAGTATTTGATGTGTCATTTAAAAGCTTAGTAATTTCAGCTTGCATTTTCGGATTTTGATTATTTTGTGATGCAAGTAAATTCCTGATTGAAGCATCCAATTCCTTAACAAGGTCATTTGTTTGCCCGTATTTTAAATCTATTGTTTTACGAAATTCATTAACTAATACTTGCGCAATTTTTTCGTTTGAAACATTTGTCAAATTTTCATATCTTTGAGATAAGCTCGTAAGAGCATTATAAATTTCCCCTTGCGACATTGATGATTTGGCATACAGACCTTTTATAGCTTGAGTTAACTGGTCTAATCTGATTTCTATACTATCTACCATATATTTTATTTTTTTCCTTAATATCCCTTATTTTATATTCTAGCAAAAAATCAAGATATAATGTAAATTGTAAAGTTTTTTTTAATATGTTTGAGGCTTAAATACACTTGTTTTTAAAACTTCAAGATAATTTGAATTTAAATGTGCCCAATCAAAAAGAATTACACCCTGCAATTTCAACTTTCTTATTATATGAATTTGTCTTAATAAATCCTCAGGGTCTGATTCGATAAAGCCCGCAAATAATCCGGGGTATACTTTTACATCGTCTGAAGTTTTCTTTTTAATTTCTTCTAACATAGTTTTTGCTAAAGTATCATCAGAAGTTAAAATTAATGGAGTTAGTACATCTACATATCTTTGTTCGCTCCATCTAACCCAGTCTTGCTGTTTGGTTTTCAAGCTTACTTTAGAATCTGGGAAAACTACGGCTGAAAATATAACATTTTTACTTCTTACTATAACAGAAGCTCTTTGAACATAATCAGTTATTTTATCTTGCCTATATTCACACCATTTATCCCACAGTGAGTCTTTAGGAGTAATATCTACAGGGTCAACTTCATATACCTTTTTAAATTCCTCTCTTGCAAAAGGCGTATAGCCCCACTGATTTGAAGTATTATCTCTTGTTATATTAGGATATCTGACATAGTCAATATTAACTCCGTCTACATTATATCTTGTTATTATTTCAGAAATTAATTTTAGTATAAAACTTGTTACTTCAGGATTAGCAGGGTCAAGAAAATAACCGTTATGCTCTTGAGGATGAGAAACATAACCGTCAAAATCTGCTTTTTGCTTAGTTCTGTTTTGCCAATCAGGTTTAACTGCTAAAATTGATTTAGGGTTTAATTGGGGAGATCTGTTTCCTACATAAAAACTTTCAAACCAAGTATGAACTTTTATTCCTCTTTTATGAGCTTCTTTTACCCATATTGCAAGTGTATCAATTCCTTTAAAATCAGAGTTTTGTTCTTCAAATCCGTATGATTTCATAACTATTGAAGGATATATTGTTCTGCCGTGAAAATAAGTTTCCAAAAATACATTGTTAATTCCAGTATCTTTAATTATATCAAGAGTTTTTTGAATACCTGCCATCGTATTATCTTTAGGTCTTATCCAAACACCTTTTATCTCATCTTTTAAATATGGCAGAGTGTATCTAAAAGCTATAGAAGCATTTTTAATCGATTCTTTTGCACAATTTAAACTAACATCAGAATTATCCTTTAAGGATTTTTTATATTGTTGTTTTGCTCTTTTTAAGTAGTAATAAATATATTTATCATCTCTTGAATCATACTCTGATTTGGTTGAAACAAGAATATCCTCAACATCATTTATTTTTGATTTAGCGTAATATCTGTAACTGTCTATTGTGGTGTATGCGGTTATTGTTCTATTTTCAATTTCAACTTTTGTTCCTATTTTTAAATTATCACTAATCCATTTTTTAGCTGTTCCATGACCTGAAATAACAAAACCGTTTCTTGGAATATTTGAATTAGCACCCGTCAATTTATCCACAATCCCGTCTATTACAACCGCTTCTTTTCCAAATTCATTTGTTCCTGTTGTTCTTCCGAAATCTCTGGTATAAATCACAAGTTGATTAGGTCCTCTATAACCGGGGTATGTATTTGATAAACTTACCTCGTCATCAGGATAAATTGCACTTATTGCTCTTTGGGAAGTTGAAATAACCCTGTCATTTGCCTTTGTGGTATAATTTCTAACTTGAATTTTATCTGTTTTTCTTTTTGCAATTTTTGATTCGTCAACTTTTATGTTATTTAAATTTTTTATATTTTTATCTTGCGATTTTTGTATGTAATAAGGGTCTTTTTTTTCTTTTTCATAATACATTATTTTTTTGGAAGAATTTAATAAATCATCCGCATCTGAATATTTAACAGGGGCAGCGTCTGCAAAAACAAGAGGCATGTTAAAAATTAAAGATAATACAAAAAAACAAATTAATATATTTTTTTTAAACATATTTTTATATTCAAATTCCCCTTATACCATGATAATTCTATAATAAAATCTTTTCAATTGCATACATTTTACAAAAATATTTATTCTATATTAAGTCTTATTTTACTCATGCTCTTTTTTGGAGTAAAATAAATAAAAAAAGCATGACGCTTTTATTGACGGTTAGACAAAAATTATTAGGAATGGCGGCTTTTTTGGCTAGTTTACAAGAAAAAAAAGAAAAAGAAACCTGGGAAAATTTTATCGAAATTCTAAAAAGCAAAGTATCTCCCATGGTGCATACTTGGATTAATTGCTTGGAACCTGCCGGAGATTTATTGGAAGGCAAGGAAGATGAAATCTTTTTAATTAAAAGCAATCAAAGTTTTGGTATACAAGTTCTTCAGCAAAAACACTTGAAAGAAGTTGAACAAGCGCTTTTTGAAGCAACAAACATTAAAAGAACACCAAGATTTATTTTAGATGAAACAATAAAACCCAAGAAGAAAACCAAACAAACAAAAGAAGAAAAAGAACACAAAGAAATTGCCCAAAAAATGGAAAATTTAGCTCAAATGCACTCCTTTTGCGGGCTTAATTTAAAATATACCTTTGAAAATTTTATAGAAGGCGAAAATTCTCGATTTGCATATAAAATAGCTCAAATTATCGCTGAAAACCCCGGGCAAAAATATAACCCATTATTTATATCAGGAACGGTAGGTCTAGGTAAAACACACTTAATGCAAGCCATTGGGCACAAAATTTTAAAAAATTTTCCCAATTTAAAAATCCGCTACACAAAAGCAGAAGAATTCGGAAATAAACTCATTGAATCGCTCAACACCTGTAAAAACACAAGCGATTTAAATGAAAAAATGAAAAAATTCAGAGATTTACACAGAAATGTTGATGTTCTTTTGATTGATGATATTCAATGGATAGACGGCAAAAAAAGAACAGAAGAGGAAATTTTTAATACTTTTGATGCCCTATACCACGCAGGTAAACAAATTGTTTTTGCTTCAGACAGACCCCTATCGGCTTTTGAGCTTATTCCCGACAGGTTAAGAAGTCGTTTTGAATGGGGTATTGAAGCTAATATCAAAATTCCCGATTTAGAAACAAGAGTTGAAATTGTAAAACATCACGCAGCATTATCCAATTACCCGATATCTGATGAAGTTGCGCTGTTTTTAGCAAAAGAATTCAATACAAACATAAGAGAGCTTGAAGGTGCATATAATAAAGTCAGCGCAAGAGCTTCTATTGAAGGAGTTGAATTGAATGTTGAATTAGCTAAAGAATATCTCGATTTTAACTCTAAAAAGAAAAAAATAACCTTAGAAAATATTCTTGATACTTGTGCAAAATATTTTTCTGTTGAAAAAGATGATATTTTATCAACAGCAAGAGCAAAAGAAATAGTTAACGCAAGAAAATATGCAATTTATTTATCAAGAGAACTTTTAGACTTAAGCTATCCTATGCTGGCTAAAGAATTTAGAAAAAACCACACAACAATTATGTATCAATATGATAAATTAAAAGATGACATAAAAACCAATAAAGCTATGCAAATTATATCTGACGAGCTTACGGAGTTAATTAAAAAATAAATCATGCAAATCAAAATTAACGGCGAAATTAAAACAATCAAAGACAATATGACTTTAAAAGAAGTTTTAGAGGATTTAGACAATCTGCCCAAGGTTTTTGTTGTAGAATTAAATAGAAAAATAATCAACAAAAATGATTATCAAACTACCGCATTAAAAGACAACGACAGTCTTGAAATTGTTCACTTTTGCGCAGGCGGTTAAATAAAAGAGGGAAAAATGAGAGCATATATCAGTGTTAGTGATAAAGAAAATATTGAAATCTTAGCTAAAAATCTTATTGATAAAAACTGGGAAATAATTTCAACGGGAAATACTTATAATTATCTTAAAGAAAAAGGAATAAATGCTGTTGAAAGCTCTACAATCACAGGATTTAGCGAACTTTTAGGAGGAAAGGTTAAATCTCTTCATCCTGAAATTTTTAGTGGAATTTTGGCAAACCAAGAAGAAAGAACAAATAAAGCAATAAAAGCTTTTGATTTGGTAGCTGTTGATTTATATCCTTTTGAAAAATATCTTGATAAAGATATTGAAGAAGAAACATTATTGAATAACATCGATATAGGCGGAGTTGCACTGTTAAGAGCGGCAGCAAAAAACTATCATAACGTCATTGTTATTTCATCAAAAGATGATTATACTCTTGATATTGATGAAATTGACGAAAATAAAAGACAAGAGCTTGCGCTAAAAGTTTTTAGCAAAACTTCAAAATATGATTATTTAATTTATAAAAAATTCTCAAAATTATTTAAACAAGAACAAAATAACATAATCTATAATTTCAACAAAATTCAAGATTTAAGATACGGCGAAAATCCTCATCAAAAAGCAGGACTGTTCAGCTATAATAAAGAGCTTAATTGGGAATTATTAAACGGCAAAATGATGTCATATAATAATATATTAGATTCAACATCTGCTCTTGAAATAGCGGCGGAATTTTTCGATGTAGCGGCAGCTGTTATAGTTAAACACACAAACCCCTGTGCTGTAGCTTTATCATCAGACATTGAATCAGCTTGGGATAAAGCACTGGATTCTGACCCGATTAGCCCTTTTGGCGGTGTTGTTGCACTAACAAAAGAAGTAACATTATCTTTAGCTAAAAAGTTAAGCTCAATGTTTTTAGAAGTAATTTTAGCACCGTCATATTCAATTGAAGCTCTTGAAGAATTAAAGAAAAAGAAAAATTTAAGAATTATTAAAATAAATACGCCCTATGAAAAAATCTTAAATTTTTGCGATGAAGAAATAAAATTAACTCCGTTTGGAGCTTTAATCCAGCAAAAAGACACAAAAGACCTTGATGTTTCAACTTTCAAAGTGATTTCAAAGAAAAAACCGACTCAACAAGAAATTGAGGACATGATTTTTGCTTTTAAAGTTGTAAAGCATGTTAAATCTAATGCCATTGTTGTTGCAAAAGATTTAAGAACACTTGGTATCTGCGGAGGACAAACAAACAGAGTTTCAAGCGTTGAAATAGCGCTAAATAGAGTTTGCGATTCAACAAAAGATACGATTATTGCAAGTGACGGCTTTTTCCCTGCAATTGATAACATCCAAGTTGCAGCACAAAACAGAGTAAGCGCAATAATTCAACCCGCAGGCAGCATAAAAGATAAAGAAGTTATTGAAACAGCAGACAAATACAATATTTCAATGATAGCAACAGGAATAAGGCATTTTAAACACTAATGAAAAATGTATTTTCAAAAAGTTCAAGAGCAATTTTCGGTTTAAGTTTCGGCCATTTCAACATTGACCTTTATGCAGCTTTATTGGTTCCCTTGTACCCTTTAATAACATCAAACCTTGGAATAACTCTTGCTTCAATCAGCTCTATTATTGCTTTTGGGCATCTTGTTTCATCTATGATGCAGCCTGTGTTTGGCTTTTTTTCTGACAGATTACGCCATAGAGTCTTTATGGTTTGGGGGTTGGTTGTAACATCAATTTTTATACCCCTTGCAATAAAAGCAAATAGCGTTTATCTCTTTTTGATTTGCCTTTTATTGGGAATGTTGGGTAATGCCTTTTTTTTTTTGTTTTTTAGCGCTTTAGTTAAAGATTTTAATAAAAATAACCCTAATTTATCTCGCGCAATGGGAATATTTTTAGGTTTAGGAACAATAGGTTATGCAATAGGACCTTACTTATCAACATATTTAGTTGATAATTATGGAGAAAATTCTCTATTATATACATCAATCTTAGGGCTTTTAAGTGCCGTATTTATGTACTTTTTTGTGCCTAAAAAACCTTCAAGCGATTGTTATAATAAAGAAAATTTCTTCTTTATCATGAAAGAAATTTTAAAAAACAAAGTTTGCATGTTTTTAATGTTTATTTCAGTAATCAAATCAGCTCTTAGCATATCTTTTGGTACATATATTCCGTTTTTACTAAAAACCAAAGGATTTAGCCTTGAAATTATCGGATTAATTGTTACTTTATTTTTTATCTCAGGCGGTCTGGCTACAATATTCAGCTCAAAAATAGAGAAAAAAATAGGTACAAGAGGCGTGATTATTGTTTCATTTATTAGCGTGTTACCTTTGATTTTATTATTTTTGCATTTCCTTAATTATAATAAAATCTTGGCTTGCTGTTTATTTATTTTAACAGGATTTTTCATTTTGCTTTCAGTTGGTGTTATTTTAGTTAACGCCCAAAAAGCAATGCCAAAATATACAGGTGTAATAAGCGGAGTAATGCAAGGCTTCAGCTGGGGTTTGGGAGCATTATTTTTATCTCCTTTAGGTTTTATAGGTCAAAACTTCGGAATAGATAAAATATTAATTTTAATGAGTGTAATCGCCTTTTTAGTCGGTTTATACACAATTAAAAATAAAAATCTTATCTAGCTATTCTTCTTTTCTTTTGCCAAAAATGATAAACGGGTATGCCGACTAATGTAACTAAAAGCCCGGGAACCGTGTAATGCGGTTTAAAAACAGTTAAAGTAATAATAATAAAACTCGCTAAAATAACAAATAATATAGGTACAAAACTGGGTACCCTATAGGTATGGCGCTGGCGAGGGAATAATTTTCTCATTCTAAATATACCAAAAATTGTTATAGTATAAAAAATTAAAGATGAATAAATAACATAATCCAATAATTGCGCGTAATTTCCCCACAAAATCAAAACACAAATCCAAAAACATTGAAGCCACAAGGAATTTTGAGGAACTTTTGTTTTTCTATCTATATAAGCTAACTTTCTAAAGAAAATTCTGTCTTTTGCCATTTTATAGTATACTCTTGACCCTGTTAAAATCATGCCATTAGCAGACCCAAAAGCAGACATAACAATAATTAGAGCAATCACAATCAATGCCTTTTGACCGAAAATATTACTCATTAATTGCGCTACAACAATATTTTCAGGCGCATTTTTTATAAGCTCCAAAGGTAAATTTGTTAAATAAATCATATTTAAAAGAAAATATAACGATATAACAAGCATTGTACCTATAAGCAAAGCTTTTTTAATATTTTTTTCGGGCTTTTTAATTTCAGATGAAATAAAAGTTACATTATTCCAAGTAATTGAAGCAAATAACGCCCCTACAACGCTCATTACTATTGTTTTAACCATATTAAAATCAAAGCTTACGGGATTGTTTGCTATAGCGAAATTTAATTTTACAGTTTCCAAATTAAAACCGAAAAATATTCCGCAAATAATTATTGCTAAAATTGAAAATACTTTTGCAACGGTAAAAATATTTTGAGTAAAAACCCCTGCTTTAATTCCCCTTGAATTAATGTATGTTATAAAAAGAACAATAAAAATCGCAAAAATTTGTTGTGTATTTAGGCTAAAACCGCCAATAGAAAAAATATTATGCACTGAACTGATAAAAGGAAAAACAAGCCCAATAAACTTTGCCATAGCAATGCTCACAGCTGCAAGCGTTCCTGTTTGAATAACCAAAAACAGTGTCCAGCCATATAAAAAAGCTAATTCTTCATTGAAAATCTTTTTTAAATAGATATATTGTCCGCCCTCAGAAGGAATTGTTGAAGATAATTCACCATAGCTTAGGGCACCCAAAAGCGTGATAATTCCTGCTAAAATCCAGATAATTATCAGTAATATAGCAGAATTTGTTTCTTTTGCGATATGCGATGAAACAATAAATATTCCGCTTCCAATCATAGACCCTGCTACAATTGAAATTGCGTCTTTAAGGGAAAGTACTCTTTTTAGTTCAGACATATAAAAATCATATCATAAAAAACTTTATTATTGCTTGTTTTGTGTTTTATCTTTGTTTGAAAGAGCTTTAACAATCATATATTGTACTTTTGGAATTAAATATCCAAGGGCAAAAATTGAAACAAAAATGCCCAAAGAATATCTGGCAAAATTTCTGAAAATATTTTTATTTGCCAATTTTTGAAGGAAAGTTTCATTAAATTCATTACCTTTTAAATTTGAATTAATTTGACCAATGTAATCAACAACAGATTGCCTTATAGAATCTAATTTTTTAGCTGAAACGTACCTGTATTTGTTAGATGAAGCATTATCTGTTGCTTTTTCAAAAACTGATTTTAAGAATTTTGGATCGGTTATAAGTCCGCTTGATAAAACATCTTTTGCTTCATTTTTATCTAAAATCGGATTTTCCTTGAAAAACGGCTGCAAGTGAGTCATTAATTCGGCTTTTTTGATTTTTGAAGGAAAAATTTTAGAAAATTCATCCAATGAAACTGTTTTTTTATCTTTAAATAAATCTTCTAATTTTTCTAAATCACCTTTTGGAATTTCTCCGACAACAGATTTTAGAAAATTATCAAAATCAATTTTATCTTTATTTTCAATAAGCATTTGATTAATTGTATTTAAAGTTTGAGGGTTAATATCCGCATTTTTAGGCAAAAACGGCAATTTATTCAATAATTTTACCGTATGTTTTGTAGCACAAAGATAAAAATACATTGAAACAGTATCTCTAAAAAGATTGCCTATTTTCATCTGCGGAGTTTTAGCATTTATACATCTTCCTGATATTACACCAAAATCCGTTATAAACAATCTTGCTGTTGAATTATTCTCCAAAACATGGGCAGCGGCGGCAGTTTTATCTATCAAAGAAGTAAATTTAATTTGATTATTTTTTGGTTCTGTTTTTTTCCTAAAATTTTCAAAAGAATAGTTTTTTAAAGGGCTCTGCAGGGTGTTTTCTTTTTTATTTTCCTTTGCAGCTTTTTTACTTAATTTATAGCTGATTTTAGGTAAAACAAAACCGATAAAATAAGTTGCTATAGCCGTACTTAATAAAATATTGGCTGCTTTAAAACCGTAGGCTTTCGGATTTATTTTATTATTTTTTACAGGGTTTCTTAAATAATCAAAACCGATATCAAAATCAGCTTGAGGAATTTTAAGCATATTTTTCCCTATAAAATCGCCGATTTTTTTAAGCATTTGAACACCGTATATCCAAACAACAGCACTAACACCTTGCTCTATTAATCTGTCAAATGCTTCTTGTTTTCCAAACGTTTTATTTGCAACATTGGCTCTGCCTAAAGTTACCCCTGTTTCAATGGCAAGAGTCGGAATTGTCGCATTGGCATTATAAAAAGTACCAAGGGGTTTAGCCAGAGCTGAAATATTTTTAAACTTTTGGTCTTGATTGTTAATGCGCATAACTTTTTATTTAAAACTCATAAAATAAAAAGTTTGCTAAATTTACTTAAACTCAAACAAATCTTTTTCTAGAATACCTAAAACATCGCAAAGCTTAAACAATAATCCTAAGCTTATTTTCCTTTTAGCAGTTTCCAATTTTGCTAAGTGTTCTCTTGAAATAGAAAGTTTTTCAGCTAATTCATTTTGAGATAAATTTTTTAATTTTCGATAGTGCTGAATGTTTTGACTAAGTTTAAAAAGCTTTATTTTTTGTTCATAATAAATTTAAAACGCCGATTGCTCGGCGTTTTAATAATATTTGAATTATCTTATTTTTTAACTACTTTAATTGCGCTATCAGGACAAGTTAAAGCACAAGTTCCGCATCCTATACACAATTCAGGATCAGGTTCAACACAAGGTGTTTGATATAAACCAACCTCTTTTGACCATTTCAAGCATTTTTTAGGACACTTAACCATGCAAAGACCGCAACCTTTGCAAAGGTCTGTAAACATATACCAATCAGCTTTTCCTTTAGCAACATCAGCTACTTTATAGCCTTTATATTGAATTTCTTCTGCCATTTATACACCAACTTTCTCTACCATAGCCATACCCATTTCAAGAGCTTTGTAGTTCAATTCTCTCAACTCGGGTTTAGCGTCAAATTTCTTACCAAGAGCAATTTCCATAGCATTTTTAACATCTTCCAATTTTAGAACATTTGTTGCTTTTAATAATACGCCCAAAATCATGATATTAAATACACGAGCGCTCAATTGCTCGTTTGCAATTCTGTTTGCTTCAACGGCAATTACTTCCTTGCATTTTGCAGTCGGTTTTGTATGACAAACAGATGAATCATAAACTACAACAGAATCTTCTGATGTATAAGTTTCACATCTTGCAATTGCTCTATCAGAAAGTGCAATTATAATATCGCCTTTTGCGAAGCGAGGCTCACCGATTTTTTCATCAGCAATTTGACAAAAAGCAACTGAAACGCCGCCGCGTTGTTCTACACCAAAGTTTGGAATGTATAGAATTTCTTTTCCTGCTTCATAACCTGCTTCAACAAGGATTTTTGCAACTGATTGAACGCCTTGTCCGCCTTCGCCTGCTAAAACTATCTTTGTTCTTGCCATAATTTACTCCAATCCTTCTTTAACAAGAAATTCTTTAACTTCAAAACATTCTTCCATTGTTTTTAATCTTTCCCAAGTACCTTCGTTATTTGTTCTCCAGTTCAAAGGACAAACAGATAATACTTCAACAAAAGAATATCCGCCATCGGCTACGTTTTTAAGTGCTTTTTTAAATACTGAATTTAATTTTCTAAGGTTAGAAACAGAAGCTCTTGCAACGTATGATTTTTTAGGGTCAGCAATTGAAGCAACTAATTCTGCAGCTTTTGCAGGTCTGCCTGTTACTTCGCAATCACGACCGTATGGCGTTGTTTCTGTTTTTTGACCCGGCATTGTTGTAGGGCTCATTTGACCGCCTGTCATACCGTAGTTTGTATTATTTGCAACAATTACAAGTAAATTTTCGCTTCTTGTTGCAGCATTAACAAGGTGTTGAGCACCGATTGCAAGACCGCCGCCATCACCCATATAGGCAATACCAACCGTTCCGGGGTTAGCTCTTGTAACACCATATATAACAGGGGTTGTTCTGCCGTGGTGTGTTTGAACTGTGTCTAGGTTCATATAATTCCAAGATAGTAATGAACAACCTATATCACAACCAAAAACGGTTCTTTCATTTAATTCTAATTCGTCTATTGTTTTAGCTAAAGTTTTTAAAATCATGCCATGACCACAGCCGGGACAAAATTTGCTTGCGCCAGCAGCGGCATTTTGCGCCTTAGCTAAATCAGGTTTTACATCCAATGTTGTAATCATTTTATTTCCTCACTAATTATTTACACGTTTGCCATTTCACGAACCATTGTTTCAACTTTAGCAACAATGTCATCACCTGTAACACCAACGCCCATTTTAAACAATGTTTGATATGGTGTTGTAAGTCCGTATAATTTTTCTAAGCACATTTGAGCAAGTTGTCCGTTAGCTGATTCGGTAAACAGAACTTGTTTTGCTCTTTTAACTGCTTTTCTCATAGGTTCCACAGGTAACGGTCTGATTGTAATAGGTCTGAATAAACCTGCTTTAATGCCTTTAGCTCTTAATTCATCAACCGCTGTCATAGCAGAACGAGCAACAATACCATGAGCAATAATTAAAACTTCAGCATCTTCTGCTTTATATTCAAGATATTCTTCAACTTCTTTGCTCATAGCGTCATAATCAACTTGATATTTATCAAGTTGTTCCATTAATTCTTCTTCAAGATTAAATGTATTTCTTAGATGAGTTGCTTCTCTATCTACTCCGATTACCCCCGGAGCTCTAAGTGCTGCTGGAGTCGGCTCCATTTTAATTCCGCGAGAAGCAGGATCATACAATGTAACAGGCTCTCTCATTTTTCCTTGATAACCGTCTGCCAACATAAATGTTGGGAAGCGATATTTCCAAGCAGTATTGAATGATTTAATCATGTAATCAAATAAATCTTGGTGACCTGCTGTTGAATATACTATTCTGAAACCTTCGCCGTTTCCACCAAAGCAGGTTAAACGAGTTTCTTGTTGAGCATAAATTACGGTAGCTGTAGATGGCCCGCCTCTTTGCATTACCGCACAAACAAAAGGTATTCTCATCATTTCAGCCATTGATTGCGCATCTTGCATAATAACATTCCCTGGGCCGGCTGTAGCAGTAAAAGCACGTTTACCTGCCAAAATACCGCCAATTGTAGAAAAACCTGCTGAAATTTCATCTTCTGTTTGTAAAAAACCTGCTTCAGTTTTTGGAAGCAATTTACACCAAGTATGCATGATTTCATTTTGAGGTGTAATCGGGTAGCCATACATAAATTCTGCTTCAGCTGCATTTGCCGCATAAGCAATAACTTCATTACCCGTCAAGAACATTCTGGTGTCTTGAGTGATAAGTTTTTTAACCATAATTAATCCTTAACCCTTATTTTGTAAACTGTATACACTTTAAAAATACTACAAAACCAAGGTTACTTCAAGAAATTTTTATTTTTAAAAGGGATATATGCCGATTTTAAGCAATAAAAAGCCCTTTCAGCTTCTGAAAGGGGAGATTTTAGATTATCGGTTTATCCTCGTTTGTTTTACTTTCTCTCTTATATATATAAAGTATATATATCTTATAGAATTGCATTATAGCTGATTTCTTGTTACATTTCTTAATATAATCTTTCAAAATACTTCAAATGCAAGCTTTTATATATATTAAGACATGTTAAGAAAGCCCTTAAAAAATGAACTTAAACTTAACATGTCTTAATAAACCTCTTGAAAAACATGATTTTAAATGATATATTAAGTATATAAAGTTTATATCTTATTTTAAATTTGTCGGCGTAGAAAATTTATTTAATGGTTAGACTAAGATTTATTAGTGTAGTTTCTTTGTGTTGCAAAGGGGTATTTATCATGCAAAATTTTAAAAATAACTATGAATTTTCTGAAACGGAATTAATTTTAAAAGCAAAACAAAATGATGTTTGGGCAAGAAATCAATTAATTGAAAAAAATATTCCTCTTATTCAAAAAATCGCTCAAAAATCAATTCAATCAAGCTCTTTATCTAACTCTGATTTAATTCAAGAAGGTATATTCGGACTTGTGGTTGCAATTGAAAAATTCAACCCCTCATTAGGTTTTAAATTTGCAACTTATGCTTCTTGGTGGATTAAACAAGCGATGTTTAAAGCAATTTCAGAACAAACTTATGCTTATAATATCCCTGTATATGTTCAAGAAACATTGTCTCGCTACAAAAAAACAAAACAACAAATGGAGCAAAAAGAAAATAGAGAAGTATCTAAAAAAGATGTTGCAAAAAAATTAAATTTAACCGAAGAAAAAATTGATACATTTTTAAACGCTTATACCAGAGCTCTTTCAATTGAATCAGGCGTAAAATTAACCGAAAATAAAGAATTGACACTTAACGAAATAATAGAAGACGAAAAACAAAATGTTGAGCGCGACGTTATTGATAAAGAACTTAAAAAAGATATTAAAAAAGCACTAGAAAGTCTGAAAGAAAAAGAAAAAAATGTCATAGTTTTGCGCTTTGGCCTTGAAGATAAAAACAAAAAGACTCTTGAAGAAATAGGAAATTCTTATGGCGTAACTAAAGAATGTATAAGACAAATCGAAAAACGTGCACTTAACAAATTAGCGCAAAGCGAATTTGCTAAAAACAATTTGATTTATTATGTTAGATAATTTTTTAATGCTAAAATTGTCTTATCAAAAAGGAATAAGGCAATGGAAGATTTAAAATTAAAAGCAAATGAAATAGTTGAAAATGCACAAAATTCAATTAAAGATATTTTTGAATATATTGATGAAATAACAGAATACAATCAAAAAAAGGTTTTAGACGCTTTTTATAATAATAAAATCGGCGAAGAACATTTTTACACAGTAACAGGTTACGGGCACGATGATATGGGGCGAGAAGCCTTAGATAAGGTTTTTGCAGACACTTTTAAAACAGAAGCTGCAATTGTAAGACCTCATTTTGTTTCAGGCTCTCACACTATAGCTTGCGCTTTATTTGGCGTTTTAAGATATGGCGATAGGCTGGTTTCTATTGCTGGTGAACCCTATGACACCATGCAGCAGATTATAGGTTCAAGAGAAAATTGCGACGATTTTGATACAAGCCTAATGGGTCATGGAGTTAAATATTCTGAAATTCCCCTAAAAGACGGGCTGGATGTAGATTATGAAAATATTGAAAAATATCTTTTACCTGATACCAAAATGGTTTTAATTCAGCGTTCAAGAGGATATTCTCTAAGAAAACCTTTAACTATAGCTGATATTGAAAAAATAATTAAAATTGTCAAAGCTAAAAACCCTGAAATATGTTGTTTTGTTGATAATTGTTATGGCGAATTTATTGAAAAACAAGAACCAACCGAAGTCGGCGCAGATTTAATTGCAGGAAGCTTAATCAAAAACCCGGGCGGCGGCATCGTTGAAGCAGGGGGTTATATTGCAGGCAAGAAAAAATATGTTGATATGGCTGCAAGAAGATTAACTGCCCCCGGAATTGGTGCCGAAGGCGGTGCTATGCACAATCAAACAAGAATTATGCTCCAAGGATTTTTTATGGCGCCTTCTATTACTTCAAATGCTCATAAAGGTGCAATTTTAGCTGCAAAAGTTTTTGAGGATATGGGATTTACGACTTTTCCATCCTCAGAAACAAAAAGAACGGATATTATTCAAACCATTCAATTTAACAACGAAAAAGAACAGCAGGCATTTTGCGCTATGGTACAAAGATATTCACCTGTTGAGAGTTATTTAACGCCAATCCCCGATACGGTTCCCGGGTATGATTGCAATCTTTTAATGGCAGGAGGAAGTTTTATTGAAGGTTCAACCATTGAATTATCAGCAGACGGCCCCACAAGAGAGCCTTGGGCAATATATATGCAGGGCGGATTAAGTTATTTTCACGTTAAAATTGCCCTAAAAGGCATAGTAGAAAACCTTTTGAAGCTTGAGCTTTAGTCCGACGGACTTAGCGAGAGCGAAAAAGGCGCAAGGATGTGAGGGCGTGATGTCAAAACGTTGAGTTTTGACAGACAGCCCGACACTGGACTAAAGCGACGTGGGACGCAAGTCCCTCAGGAGCAGACCTTTTGAAGCTTGAAAGCGTAAGCCAGAGTGAAGACCAAAACGATGAGTTTTGGTCGTAACTATTGATAGCTGGCGTAGGATATCGAGACTGTGAGGCGTCTTTGGCCGAACAGAGTCGAGATACCCACAGGCGGAAAAAAGCAATAGCCACACTCAACTTAGCGAAAGCGAAAAAGGCAGAAGAATGTGAGCAATTGCACAGCAAGCGTGGAGCTTGGTGGGCTATTGCGACACTGGACTACAGCGACGTAAGAATTTGCGCAAGCGCACAGCAAAAATATACTAAATACCTTTTTAGCTCTAATTCTTTTTATATAACCCTATACACCCTATTCATACCTTAGCGCATCAATAGGGTTCAATAATGACGCCTTATAAGCAGGATAATAACCAAACCCTATTCCGACAAGCCCCGAAAAACCAAAAGACAATAATATCGGCGCAATTGAAATAACAATTGCTGTTTCGAACAACACTCCGATTAAGAGAGCAATTATAATACCTGCAATAACTCCGATTAACCCCCCTATTAAAGATAAAACCAAAGCTTCAATCAAAAATTGCATTCTGATATCTTGCGCTCTTGCGCCTATGGCCATTCTAATGCCTATTTCTTTTGTTCGTTCCGTTACAGATACAAGCATGATATTCATGATACCGATTCCACCTACAACCAAAGAAA
The DNA here is from genome assembly GCA_944326675.1 of Candidatus Gastranaerophilales bacterium. Taxonomy (GTDB): domain Bacteria; phylum Cyanobacteriota; class Vampirovibrionia; order Gastranaerophilales; family Gastranaerophilaceae; genus RUG14156. The sequence goes on along the minus strand of CALVET010000020.1, from coordinate 22,188 downwards.
CAGAAGCAATGGACGCCAATAAAATAGCAAAAGTTTGAACAGTCGATTTCATTTTTTCTTGAAATTCGGCGCTGTTTCTTATTTCAAAATCATTTTCCTTTAATTTACCGAGGTTATGACGTCTTCTTAAAATTTCTTCTATATCCTGCTGTGCAATTTCAGCATCTTCAATAGATGAAGCTTTCACAATAATTTGATTAACAGACCCCGGAAAATCTGTACCAAAAATCTTCCTTTGAGCTGTTGTTAAAGGAATAAAAATAATATCATCCTGATCCATCGGCCCCATTTGACCCTTGGATTTAAGAGTTCCTATAACTTTAAAAGGGACATTTCCAATTCTTAGAGTTTTACCAATTGAATTAACATCTCCAAACAATTCTTTTTCAACGGTTGAACCGATTAAAGCAACCTTAGCAGCACTTCTGTCATCTTCTTTAGTAAAGGGTCTACCCATATTAATTTCATAATTTTTTACGTATAGATATGGAGTTGTAACGCCATAAATTTGAGTTTGCCAGTTTTGATTTCCATACATAACTTGCTTAGATGAACTCATCAATGGCGCAACCGCTTCAATTCCTCTTGCTTGTTTTTGAATAGCTTCAGAATCTTTTACGCTCAAAGTCGGTTTTGTGCCCATACCCATAGAAACGCCGCCTGTTTTGGCTGTTGCCGAACGGATTGTTAAAAGGTTTGAACCCATAGATTCCATGTTTTCCTGAACTTGCTTATTTGCGCCTGAACCTATAGCAAGCATAATGATAACCGCACCGACACCGATAATTATCCCTAAAGATGTCAGAGCCGAGCGCATTTTATTAACTTTTAGAGAATTTAGAGCTATGGATAGCGTAGATTTAAAATCAATCATTTCTAGGTTTCTCTACTTCTATGTTTCATCCATTCATCTTTTAACATGTCAGATACTATTCTGCCATCTTTAAATTTAAGAATTCTTTTGGTATATTCAGCTATATCAGGTTCGTGGGTAACCAATACAACGGTTTTACCGAGGTTTTTATTAAGGTTAACAAAAAACTCCATAACATCAATGCTTGTTTTAGTGTCAAGATTTCCTGTCGGTTCATCCGCTAAAATCAACGGTGCGTCATTAACTATTGCTCTTGCAATAGCAACCCTTTGTTGTTGACCGCCTGACATTTGAGAAGGCATGTTATTTTCTTTTTTATCTAGTCCTACAATTTTTAAAGCCTCTCTTGCTCTTTTATATCTTTCTTCTTCAGGAATTCCCTTATATATCATAGGTAAACACACGTTATCAATGGCAGAAGTTCTTGAAATCAGATTAAAACCTTGGAAAACAAAGCCGATTTTATTATTTCTAATATCAGACAATTCATCACTGTTTAGAGAAAATACATCCAATCCGTCAAGATGATATTGTCCTGATGTAGGTCTATCAAGAGTTCCAAGCATATTCATACAGGTTGATTTACCTGAACCTGATGTACCCATGATTGCAACAAATTCACCCTCTTCAATGGAAAAGGAAACATCATGCAAAGCATAAAATGTTTCATCTCCCATTTGATAAGTTCTTACTGCATTTTTAACTTCAATTAATGCCATACTTATATCATTCTTCTCATTGATTTAGTTTGTTTTTTAACCTTGTCGCCAATTGAGCTTATAATTACCTTATCGCCTTCTTTTATTTCGTTAGAAATAATTTGAGTTTTATTTTCATCTGATAAACCAAGCTCAATATTATATCTTTTTGGTCCTTGTTTTTCTAAAATCCAAATTCCTTGTTTATCATATTTTTGTTCATTATCCGGCGGTGTGAATTTTAGTGCTTTATTATCGACACATAATACATCTTGAGCTTTACCGACAATAATCGAAACATTTGCGCTCATGCCGGGAATTGCAAAACCGTCTGCATTATCTACAGATACAATAACAGTATAAGTTACAACGTTATTTGTGGTTGTTGAAGCAAGTCTTACTTGGGTAACTTCACCTTCAAAAATTTTATCCTGATATCCGTCAAGCGTATATTGAGCATGCTGACCTACTTTAATTTTACCTATATCAGCTTCTGAAACACTAGTTTCAATCTGCATTTTTGTTAAGTCCTTCGCTACTTCAAATAATGTCGGAGTGTTGAAGCTTGCAGCCACTGTTTGACCTACGTCAACCGCCCTTGAAATAACCGTTCCATCAACAGGAGAAGTTATTTTTGAATATCTCAAGTTAGTTAAATTATTTTCTAAAGAAGCGCTTGCGGCGCTGACTTCTGCTTGTGTCGCGGTAACATCGGCTTGCGCTTGCAGGTAATTTGATAATGCCAATTCAACGTCATCTTTTGATACGTAATTTTTTTCATAAAGATGTTTATACCTTTGATAGTTATTTTTCTTATATGCCAAAGTAGCCTTTGCTTTTGCAAGGCTTGCTTTTGCATTATTTAACTTTGCGCTTGACTGATCAACATTGGCTTGAAATAAGCTTGGGTCCAGTTCAGCCAATAATTGCCCTTGTTTAACAGTTGAATTATAATCAACATATATTTTTGCAACCGTTCCTGAAACTTGCGTACCAACTTCAATGGTGTTAATTGGTTTAATTGTTCCTGAAGCTTCAACATATTGAGTTATTGTATCTTTTGCAATTGGTTTTGTTATATATTTCACAGAACCTTTTTTAATAAATATAAATGCCGATATAATTACTAAAATTGCCGCTATAGAAATTATTATTATATTTCGCTTGTTCATTTAACCCCCATTGATTTTAATAAGGTTTCTCTTGCTACATTATAATTAAACACAGCCTCAACAAAATTCAACTGCGAATTGTTGTAGTTAGCCAGTGCATCTTGAAGTTCTACATAATTATTTAAGCCAACACTATATCTGCCGTCTGCCAATTCAAAATTTTCCAAAGTTGCTTTAACTTTTAAATTCATTAAAGGAATTTTTCTCTCCAATTGACGCATATTAACGTAATTTGTCTGAACTTCCCAATATATATCGGATTTTGCAACATTAATATTTTGCAAGGCAATATCTAAATAGCTTTCTCCCTCTTTAACCTGATAATGGATTGAATAAGGATTAATTGAACCAAGACCTATACTTGCACCCAATTGCAAAGGGCTTGAATATGTTGATTCGCTTTTTGTATAACCCCAAGTTAAATCACCTGTTATCTCAGGCGCATATTGTCTTTTAATTGCTTTCAAGGATTCTTGCTGAACCATTGCAAGCATTTCATTTGATTTTAAATCAGGACGCAATTCAAGAGCCTGATTAACAGCTTCTTGTTTTGATAAAGTTAAAGGATGAAATTCAAAATTTTGAATAATGTCTTTATGCTCAATTCCTGAAGTTAACATAATAAGCCCGTCGGGAGTCTTTTTAATTCCTTCACCTGAAGGTTTAATTGTAGTTAAACTTTCAATTTTTTTCTTATAATCTGCTTTTAAAAAGCTGAAGTTTTCGGTGTTTTTAACAACAAACGGTTCATCTTCCTGATAATACATTGAATTTTTAAGAGCAATAATTGAAGTTTGAAGATTGTTTTGTCCTTCAACTAGTTGTATTTTGGCATCAGTTAAATTCACTTGCGCATTAACAACATCAATTTTTGATTTCAAACCCTCATCAAACATTGCCTTTGTTCTTTCATAGTTAAGAGTTTGTATTCTAACATTTTGCTCATAAATATCTAAATTAGCTAAAGCACAAAGCACTTTATAATAATTTATCTTAACATCATATACAACGGCTAAAACATCAAAATCATAATCAAATTGTGCTGATTGAGTGTCATATTTTGCCATGTTAATTCTGGCTGTTGTTTTTCCAAAATCCCAAATCATTTCAGAAATTCCAACATTAAAACCAACTGAATTTTCTTGAGAGTTAACTATTCTTGTGCCGTTGTTATTGTTATGATTATAACTTACTCTGCCCGTTAACTTAGGTGCATAATTACTTCTTGCTTGCCCTATTCCTGCCTTAGCTGCTTTTATTCTTTCACTTGAAACATATAAATTAGGGTTATGATTTAGTGCATAATCAACACAATCATCAATTGTCATTATAGAAAGCTGATTAAAAGGAGTTTTAGGTCTACCTTCCAATACAGGCGGAAGAGTTATATCTTCAACTCTGACTTTTTTATTTTTTGTTTTTTTGATTTTAGTTTTTTTATCTTTTGAAGCGCCTTTTTGAGTATCTTTATTTTCTTCTTTAGTTGAATTATTTTTATCTTTTTTAAATTTAAACCAGCTGAATTTTGGCTTTATATTGTCTTTTGGAACATTTTCTTCAATAGCCATAACTTGCGCAAAATCAAACGCAATTAAAAGTGACAGCATTAAAATTACAAGTTTTTTGTTTTTGTTTTTCAAAAATGACTCTCCAACTATTCCAAAGATTTTAGCGCAACCCAAAAACATTTTACATCATTAAATTAATGTATATCAAATGTAACGACAGACAAAAAGATTTGTTCAAAAAATTTTGTAATAAAATATTTTTATGGAAAAAAGATACTATCCTTTTAGCGAATACCTTAAAAATACATTTTCAAAAAAAGTCTATAAAATAACGCTTGATGCGGGTTTTTATTGTCCTAATCGAGACGGAACAATATCAAAAGGCGGTTGCATTTTTTGTGATGAAGTCGGCAGTTTTTCAAGATGTAACGATAAAAAATTATCCATTCAAGAACAAATTGAAAAAAGCATGGAAAAATTAAATCATCAATTTAAAGCTGAAGCCTTTATGGCTTATTTTCAATCATACTCTAATACTTATGCCCCTATTGAAAAATTAAAAGAAATTTATGACAGTGTTTTTATAAACGACAAAATTGTTTCTATTTCAATAGGAACTCGCCCTGATTGCGTTGACAACCAAAAGCTTGATTTAATTGCATCATACAAACACCCTTGGATTGAATATGGCTTACAAAGTGCGCATGATGAAACCTTAAAATTAATAAATCGGGGTCATGATTATAATTGTTTTAAAAATGCAGTCATTGAAACCAAAAAAAGAGGAATAAAAGTTTGTGCTCATGTTATTTTAGGTTTTCCCAACGAAAACAAAGAAATGATGTTAGAAACCATTAAAAAATTAAGCGAGCTTAATATAGACGGCATAAAAATTCACATGCTGACCGTTTTAAAAGATTCACCTTTAGCTAAAATTTATGAAAAAGAAAAATTTTATTTAATGACTATGGAACAATATTGCGATTTAATTTGTGATATGTTAGAAATTTTGCCTAAAAATTGCACTATTCAAAGAATAGCAGGAACGGGCTACAGCGAAACCACTCTTGAACCAAAATGGGTTAACAGACGTTTTGAGATTTTAAATATGATAGATAAAATGATGATTCAAAGAAATGCCTATCAGGGAGATAAATTTAATTCGGATCTTGCCCTGAAATTCTAACCCCTGCAACAGAATATCTTGCTTCATCTTTTTTTATCAATTTATTTTCTTCGTTATAATGTTCAATTATAAAATCGTCCGTTCCGGAAAAATTATTCCCTAACAAAGTAAATTCAACTGTTTCTTTATATATTTTTTTGCCGTCTGTGGTTTTAACTTCTTTTTGTCTTGAAAATTTTAAGGTTCTTTTATCTGAAACTTTTTCTTTAATTTTAATCTCAGAATGCGCTCCGCTTTCAAGGTTTTCTAATATAAGAATATCGTCATGCCCCGATAAATTCCAAATATCTCTGCTTTCTTGGTTAAAAACCACAGGGTTATTTGATGAACTCATTTTAGATATTACTCCCCAAGAGCCAAAAAAACCTTTAGGAATATATTCCTCGGACACCCCGCCTTTAAGAACATTTGCATTTGCAAAAACAAAAAACATTAATATTAAAACTAAAAATATTTTTTTCATATCTATGATTTTAATTAATTTTAAATAAATTTCAACCCTGAGATTGAGGAATTTTTAATAAATCATTGTAAGATAATAATGTGGGAGGATTAGTTTGAAACAAGCTTTATCAGTTTTAGTATTATTTTTATTCATTGTTGCACTTGTTTTAAATCAAGCGCTTCCTGCTGACGCTGCAAAAAAAACGGTTCAAAAAAAGGGTGTAAGCCAAGAATTTATCCAAGATATGACAACAAAAGTAGATAACTTAACAAAAAAAATCTACGAAAAGGAACTCTATACCCCAAGTGACGCCAATCAATTAATAGGTTTAAAATTACAACTTGATGAACAAATGGACATTTTAAGCGAAGCAAGTTTTGCCCCTTTGTATTATAAAATCGGAAATATCTACAGATTAAGAGGACAAGAAAAAGAAGCAATAAGCTGCTATCAAACAATTCTTGAGAATTTCTCAGAAACTGCCTACGGTCCGAAAGCAAGAGATATTTTAACGGAAATGGGCGTTGAAATAAGGGTGCCTGTTGATGATTCAGAAGAAGATGACTCTTTTTCGGATGAAGAATTTTAAATTTTAATTTATTTATGTTAAACTTTTTCTATTAATAATAAATAACAGGAAATAGAGGTGTAATTCCTCAACTGGGGCGCAGCCGTATAGTCGGAAAACTGAAAATTTAGAAATTTTGCGAAACCTGAAATTTCTGTTTAATTCGCGTACGGTTTTGCTCCATTAAGGAGTATTTTGCAAGCAAACTACACACAACAAGTACAAAACAACAATAAATGCCCTCACGGCTTTCCCTTGGGCGCATGCCCGATTTGCTCAGGCATGGGAGGAAGTTCAAAACAAGATAAAAATAAACCAAGAGTAGCAGGAGAGATGAGCTACAATGAATGTTTAGCGCAATGGCATCGAATACAAGCAAGAAAAGAAGCCAAAATTCAAGAAAAACTGGACAAAATTGAACAAGCTAAAAACCAGCTTCTTTTAAACAGAATGATGGCAGGATTAGATAAAATATCAAAAAATATTAACGATTTTATTCAAAAAATTGAAACCATGCCTCAAATTATAAAAATCCCGATTAAAATTTTTACAAACACTATTATAAAACCGATTTTGAATATGATTTCAAAAATACCTGAAATTATAAAAAATGTTCAAACTTCAATTTCAAACTTTATTTCCTCAGTCAGCGAGAAAATGGCGTCTGTTTTAGGTGAAATTAAAAATTTTATTAATTTTCAAATTGAAAACAAACTAAAAAAACCGATAAAATTGTTTTTGTCTTTATTTACTGAAGAAGAAGAAAATAAAGAAGAAAATGAAGAAATCGAAAAACTCAAACTAAGAGAACTAAGAAAAGTTATAAAAGGAATATTTAGAAAAAAGCACACACCCAAGGAAGAAGAAAATGAAAACAAGCTCATTTGAAACCTACAGAAAACAAATAAATCAACAAATAAAAAGTAATTCATCTTTTAAAAAAGAACACCAGCAAAACTCCGATACAATAAAAGGAGTGCTGTTAAATAACTATATAAAAAAACAAGACGAAAAAGATGACTTTTCTAATTTTGATGAAATTTCAAGAAATTTATTAATTTTTGAAGAACCCAAAAAAAATGATACCAGTTCAAATAAAGAAGAAATATTCAACGCCAAAAACGCCTTAAAACCCATTTTAATTACAGCAGGAGCAGGTTTATTGAGTTTAGTCGGAATAAGTTTTGCAATTAAAAAATATTCCTTTGTCATGGCAAACAAAAATGATATAGTGCGCCCCGGAGATTTAGCAAGAAACATAAATATTTTAGAAGAACCTCATTTTGCAATGTATCGTGCGCTAAGAGAACCGAATGCAAAAAATATTTTAGGATTAGTCGGCGTTTTATTAATGAGCGGTGTTACTTTGGTTTCAAAAAATTTAATTGACGGAATTAAAGAAGTCTGGATTAAAAAACAAAATTGCAACACAGAACATGACTTGCAAGAAAATCTGATTGAAGTTGAAAAAGACGCTTTTAGCGGAAAATTAAGTATAGTAAATAATCTTTTATCGGATACTTCAAAATATTTTCAAACTTCATTATCAAATAATGATATTAAATTTAAAGGTAAAAATAAAGAAAAGAAAAATTCCAAATTAAAAAAAGAAATAATCTTAGGAATATTGGGAATAACAGGCATCACAGGAATTGCTTTAGGTATATTTAAAAATTATCAAAAAACAATAAAAAATCTCGATACTTTCGTTCAAAAATATGAAGATTCCGAAATTAAAAATAAAATTTCATCCATTATCCAAATGAAAGATAAACCCTCTGCAATTAAAAACATGATTAATATTTTAAAAGTAATTAATGCAAAAGACGAAACAATCAAAGATAATCTTTCTAAAATCAAAGGAATAACACCTGATGAAATTTTAAAAGCAACAAAAGAAATAAAAGAAGCACAAATCTACGCCCAAGCCCCCGAAGCTTTTGGCGGTATAAGCGAAAAAATTCAATATTATTGCTACATTAACGAAGAAAGAGGGCATCTGTATAATTGGATTTTAAATCCTGAAAATAAATTTAATAAATATCTCTTTCTGTCCTTTTGTTTAATAAGCTCCATGAGCTATATTGCAAAATCTGCAGCTCAAGCCGTTAAAGATGTCACGGTAAACAGAGAAAATTCAAAAAGCGAGCTCAACTTAAGAAAAAGATTGGTTGATGTTGAAATTAATAATTTTAAAGCCAAAAAATTAAGCGCAATAAACCCTTTGATTGATAATTTTAATTATCAACTAAACAAGGGTAAACCAAAAGAAGAATTAAAAGAATTAGCGGAAAACATTTTAATAGAAATCAAAAACGGCCCGCCTTACGTTTATGCTTAATTTATCTGATTAAATTCCAAAATGTTCTTTTTAATTTATCTAGAAAAGTTACTTCATTTTGATGTTTAATTATTGTTGTAAAATCATATTCCATAGGCTGAATTGTCCTTGAATATTTAACATCGCTATAACCAAAAAGCATGACATAAATTGGAGCATAACCTTTTGGAATTTGCAAATATTCGCAAAATTCAGGGAATAATTTTAAAATCGCCTGACAAAATCCGCACCACAAAGTTCCAATATTAAGACTTTGAGCATACAATTCAAAATATGATAGAGCTATAATACCATCTTGAATAGGACATGGTGCGTTAATCGGAGCACTTACCGCAATCAAATGCGGAGCATTTCTGAAAATTACATCATCTCCATTTTGCAGCGCATTTTTATATTTAGAAAATTTATTTAATTTATCCGATAAAAATTTAAAAGGCTTTTTATTCAACAAATTAATCAATTTCGAATTAACTTGAGTCCTGAAATCGTCCATAACTTCAACATCATCTATAATTGAAAAATGCAATTTATGATTATTGCAGCCCGTGGGGGTGTAATTTAACATCTGTTTTAATTTTTCAATTTCACCCTTTGCAACGTTAATTTTTTTATATTGTCTTATACTTCTTCTTGACTGAATTAAATTCAATAAATCATCAGAATTTATTTGCTTGATTTCAGAGGAATTTTTTGCTTCTTTTCCTAAAATTGAAATAGCACCTTTTGGGCAAATTGCCAAACAATGCTGGCATTTAATGCATTTTAGAGGATTAAGCAATTTCGGATAACCTTCTTCATCCAATCCTATTGCGCCTGTTGTGCAATCATTAATGCAAAGATGGCATTTGATGCATTTTTCTTTATCCAATTTAAATTTTTTATCCATTATGCTTACTCCTTTTTTATTATAATAAAATAAATTTCAGATATTGTTAAGCCACAAAAATATTAATCTTTTGCATATATATTCCTTTTTATAGTACAATATTGATATAGTTAAGAAAAAAGGGGAGTATATGGCAGATACCACTACAAATCACAGTTATGACGCCAGTAATATTAGAGTTTTAGAAGGGCTTGAAGCGGTTAGAGTAAGACCGGGGATGTACATCGGTTCAACCTCTCAAAGAGGGCTTCACCATTGCATATATGAAATTGTAGATAATTCAATTGATGAAAGTCTGGCAGGTTATTGCGATACAATTCATGTAACTGTTCATAAAGATAACTCTGTAACAGTCCAAGATAACGGCCGTGGTATTCCTTGCGATATCAAACCCGACAGCGGAAAATCAGCTCTTGAAATTGTTCACACGGTACTTCACGCAGGCGGTAAATTCGGCGATGGCGGATATAAAGTGTCAGGCGGATTACACGGCGTTGGTGCTTCTGTTGTAAATGCTCTATCAGAAAAATACATCGTAGAAGTTGCTCGTGACGGTTTTGTTCACAGACAAGAATATTTAAGAGGTGAACCCACTACTCCCGTTGAAAAAATAAGAGAAACTAACGAACACGGTACAAAAACACATTTTTGGCCTGATCCTGAAATATTCACGGAAACTACTGAAATCGATTGCGAAGTTATTGCAAATCGTTTAAGAGAAATGGCATTTTTAAATAAAGGCTTAAAAATTATTTTCCATGATGAAAAAAATGAAAAAGAAACAACATATCACTTTGAAGGCGGTATTGCTTCTTATGTTGAACATTTAAACAAAAATAAAAATGTATTATTTGAAAAACCTATTTATATTGAAAAAATGGTTGACGGAATTAATGTTGAAATTGCTATGCAATATACTGATTCATACACTGAAAATGTACTATCATTTGCAAATAACATCAATACACACTCCGGCGGTACCCACTTAACAGGTTTTAGAAACGGCATAACACGCGTTATTAATGATTATGCAAGAAAGAATAATATCTTAAAAGATAAAGACGCTAATTTAGCTGGTGAAGACGTTAGAGAAGGTTTAACCGCTATTGTATCAGTTAAAATAGGAAACCCTGAGTTTGAAGGTCAGACAAAAGAAAAACTGGGAAATGCCGAAGTTACCCCTGCGGTTAATGATGTAATTAGAGATAAATTCCAAGAATGGCTTGAATTTAACCCTAAAATCGCTAAAACAATCATAGATAAAACCATGCAAGCACAACGTGCCAGAGAAGCTGCAAGAAAAGCGCGCGAACTTACAAGAAGAAAAACAGCTCTTGAAAGTTCTTCACTCCCCGGTAAACTTGCAGATTGTTCTTGTCGCGAAGCTGAAAAATGTGAATTATATATTGTTGAGGGCGATTCTGCGGGAGGTTCCGCTAAACAAGGCAGAAACAGAATGTTTCAAGCAATTTTACCCTTAAGGGGTAAGATTTTAAATGTTGAAAAAGCCAGACTTGATAAAATCTATAATTCAGATTCAATTAAAACCATGATTCAAGCTTTGGGTATCAACATTTCAAAAAACCATGAAGAAGTTGATGTTACAAAATTAAGATATCATAAAGTTGTTATCATGACAGATGCCGATGTAGATGGCGCTCACATCAGAACCTTAATGTTAACTTTCTTCTTTAGATACGCAAGACCTTTATTAGATAACGGTTATGTATATATCGCTCAACCTCCTTTATATAAAGTTACAACAGGAAAACAAACAGAATATTTGTATGACGATAGAGCGCTTGAAAGACTTGTTCGTGAAAGAGGCGTTAAAGGTGTTCATTTATTTAACAAAACAAAAGATAAATCAATTTCAGAAGACAAACTTGAACCTTTAATGTATGAAATGGGCAAATATTATAGAGCATTCTATAACCCTATCATTAATCAAATGCCTTCTGTAATTGTGCGCGGTTTAATTCGTTCAGGAATACAACCTCAAGATTTTGAAAACGAAGAATTAATGAAAAAACACTACGAATATTTAGCTCACTACATCAAAGACCACGCTGAAAACTATGGTATAGTTGAAGCTAAAGACTATAGAGTATTTTTAACTTCAAATCCTGAAAATAATCGCTTCAGCCTAAAAATTGAACTAGGCGGAGATTTAGACCCTGCATTAATCACACCTCACATGATTAAATCACAAGAATTTATGAGATTAAAAGATGCATATCCAAAAATAAGAGAGTTTTTAATTGAAGAAGAAAAACTTCTTAAATTAGAAACAGAATCAGGAACAGTTGACATTACTTCATTCACTCAGCTATCAAAATTAATTGAAGACAGAGGTCAAAAAGGTATGCAAATTCAACGTTTCAAAGGCTTAGGTGAAATGATGCCTCAACAACTTTGGGAAACAACCATGGATCCTGCTAATAGAACCTTAAAACGAGTTAGCCTTGAAGACGCTCAATTATGTGATGAATTATTTGACATATTAATGGGTGATAACGTTGCGCCAAGACGTGATTTTATTGAACAAAATGCAGTTTATGCTACAAACATTGATGTATAATGATTTTAATCATTAGTTTAGTATTAATAAGAATATTTTCTAATTCATTTTCGGGAGTTTTTCAAAAAAAACTCTCGAAAAGTTTTAGCGCAAGTTATATTAATACAATTTGCTATTTTATTTTAACCTTATTTTGCCTTTTGGGAGCTAAATTTTTTAATTTTTCAAATATTGAAGTTTTTAAATATGCGCTATTTTCAGGGCTCATTGGTGCAATCGGAAATATTTTTCAAATTAAAGCTCTAAATCTTGGCGAATTATCAATTTTAGCCCCCATTAATTCATATAAAATTATTTTTAGTTTAATATTTTCTTTTTTAATTTTAAGAGAAATACCTTCCTTGGGCGCTTTTTTGGGAATATTTTTAATAATTTTAGGCAGCTATATTATTTTTGAAACAACACGCGAAGGATTTTCATACAAATTATTTTTTAAAAAAGATATTCAATATAGGATTTTAGCTGTCTTATTTACCTCATTAGAAGCAGTTTTTATAAAAAATATGATTATTTTTTCAAATGAATTAACGGCATTATTTTTCTGGGGTTTAACGTCTTTTTTGTTTTCTTTAATAATAATGAAATTAAATCACCATAATTTTGAAAAATTAGCAAAAAATAACCTATATTTGATTTTTAGTTTAAGTCTAACCATGGTTATTATGCAATTTAGCACAAACGTTCTTTTTAAAATTATGAATGTCAGCTATGCGCTTAGTTTATTTCAATTATCTTCAATATTAAGCGTATTTTTAGGATATAAATTTTTTAAAGAAAAAAACATACTAAAAAAACTTCTCGGAAGTTTAATTATGATTATCGGCGCAATTATTATAATTTTAAAAAATTAAAAAAGCTAACGTGAGCAATTTTGTTTCCTGCCAAAATGACAGGTGGGTGAGCGCCAGGGTGCATCCATTTCCTTTAAAAAACAAATTTCTTTGCCAAGGTATACTTCAAACACCTAGCATAGCCGACTGAGCAATTCTCTCCCTATTAGATTAAATGTAGGAACAAAATTGTAAACCCACGCTAGCTATTACTATTATAACATGGTTTATGGTAAAATTCTATTAAAAGGAGAGAAAAACTATGAAAAAATTATTACTTGTTTTAGTTTTAATAGTAGGAGCTATTTTTACATGCAGTCAAACGATAGGAGCAAAAATGAACAATAACATTACAGAAGTGAGAGCATCTCACATTTTGGTTTTAGATGAGCAGCAAGCAAAAGATTTAAAAACTAAAATCGACAACAACGAAATTTCTTTTGAAGACGCCGCAAAAGAATATTCTCAATGTCCTTCAAAAGCTCAAGGCGGAGATTTAGGCTATTTTGGCCGCGGAATGATGGTTAAAGAATTTGAAACAGCCGCTTTTGATGGTGAAGTTGGAAAAGTATCAGATCCGGTTAAAACACAATTCGGCTGGCACTTAATTAAAGTTACAGATAAGAAATAATTATTAAACCCGCTTAAATAAGCGGGTTTTAATTTATATTGATATAATTTTTTTTATAATTGTTCTTTTAAAGCATCTATTTTTTCTTGTATACCAAGCCCAACCAAAAGAGCTTTTTCATTTAATTTTGCAACTTGTTCATCAGCTTGTTTATATATAGACATTTGCTGTAAACTAATATCTCTGTTAAAATCATCTCTCTTTTGTTCAAGAACTCTAATCTCATTTTCTATTGATTTTTTACTCGTGGGCCTTACAGGTTTCACATTAGAACCTTTAAAAGCATTAAAATTAATTGGTGTAATATTCATATTATCATCCTTATTACTATCTATTTGCAATTGTATAAAGCTTAAAAAGAAAATAATTTGCTAAATATGATATTGGTTTTGAATACTTGTTATTTCGCTTTGAAGAGATGACTTATCCTTGCTTGTTTGATTTCTTAAATCGTCTTTTTGTCTTTCTAAAGCCGAAATTTGTTTTGCACCGTCGTCTTTAATTTGTCTTTCTTCAGAATCAATTTGACTTATATCACTTCTCAATGTTGAGTCTAAATCACGAATTTGACTTCTAATATCATCAATTTGCCTGTTTGCTTCACGCTTTTGAGAATCTGTTATTGTATCTGTTGAAGCTTTAAATTTTATTTTATTAACGGATTTCTTTGAATTTAATTTTTGACGAGGGGAAACCATAAAATCAACAGGTAAAATATACATAAGAATTACCTCCTAACTTATTCAACACACTTATACAAAACGCGAAAAAAAATAATTTGCTAAAAGACCCGCTTATATTGCGCGGGTCTTTTATTAAAATTAATTATTCAAATTTAATTTGAGCCATTTCATCTAATGAAGCAAATACTTCACTTGCACCGCAGTCTACAAATTGAACTTGAGCAGTTACACCTGATGATAAGTCAGATAGTAAATATAAACCTGCTTTTCCAACTTCTTGAACAGTTGGAGTGCGTTTTAGGGGTGCTTTTAGAGCATTTGCTTTTAACATTCTATCAAATCCGCCAATTCCTTTTGCTGCCATTGTTTTAATAGGTCCTGCTGATAAGCAGTTACATCTGATATTGTATTTTCCAAGGTCAGCAGCAATAAATCTCATAGAGCTTTCTAAAGCAGCTTTAGCAACACCCATGATATTATAGTTTGCAACAACTTTAGTTGCTCCAAGATAAGTTAAAGCCAAAATTGAACCACCGCCTGAAGCCTCCATTTGAGGTTTAGCATATTTAGCAATAGTAACAAGTGAATAAGCACTAACATGCATTGCTAAATCCCAGCCTTCACGAGAAACTGTATAAAAATCGCCTACTAAATCATCTTTATTTGCAAATGCAACAGCATGCACAACAAAATCTAATTTATCATAAATTTTAGCGTATTCATCAAAAACTTTTTTAACGTCTTCTTCTTTAGTAACATCACATTCAATGCACATTTTAGCATTCATTGATTCTGCTATCGGACGAACTCTTTTTTCCATTGCTTCATTGGCGTAAGTAAAAGCAATTTCAGCACCTTGAGCTGATAATTGTTCAGCTATGGCATTTGCTATACCAAATTTATTAGAAACGCCAAAAATAATACCTTTTTTACCGTCCATTAAACCCATATAAATTCCCCTTTCGTCTTTAATAAATAGATTATAATATAAAGGGCTTAAATATGCAAAAAGGGTAAAAAGATTAATTAATTAATTAATTTTACAAAAACCGTTATAAAAGTTGAAATATTGTACCAAAAATGGTACAATATAAATAAAGAAATGGAGTATTGAATGAATAAAAATTGTATAGGCTCGAATTTTGATGATTTTCTTGAGGAAGAAGGCTTGCTTCAAGAATCTGAAGCAGTTGCAATAAAACGAATTATTGCTTATGCCTTAGAAGAAAAAATGAAAGCAGATAATATTTCAATTAATCGTTTGGCAAAAGAATTAAAAACCTCAAGAACCGCTGTTTGTAGAATTTTAGACCCGAACAATTCCTCAATTACCCTAAATACAATTGAGAAAATTGCAAAATTCTTAGGTAAAAAAGTTATATTATCTTTTGCGTAGTTCTTTATAACGCTTTATTGCAATATCAAGTTCTTTTTTTGGTGTTTCTTGGGATTTTTTTATAAATGCATGTAAAAGCACCATGGTATTATTTTCAACATAAAAAATTATCCGAGCAATACCATTTGAAATGTTACAACGAACTTCTTCTAACCCCCCTGTACCATGTAAAACACGAGTTAAGGGCATTCCTATCGGATATCCATATTGAACAGTTTTAATATCAAAACCAATTGTTCGCATATCTTCTTTTGCTAAACTTTTAAGCCATTCCCTAACAGGCTCATTACCTAAATTTGTTTTATAAAAATATACTTCTAGTGCCGATTTACGCTGTGCCATAGATTAATTGTAGCATATCTTTGAATATTATATACAAATATCTCACTTATCTTAAAAAATAAGTGAGATATTTGTCAGTATATTTTATTTCCAATCTACCCTCTTTTAGGTATTCTCATCGAATAAAAAGACCTTACTACAAAAACCAGAGCAATAATTAAAAATACAACTCCTGCAATTCGAGCATATGTTGCAAATTGAGCACTTAGCGCTATTTCCATAGCTAAAAGTCCAAATAAAGTTGTAAATTTAATTATAGGGTTCATTGCAACTGATGAAGTATCTTTAAACGGGTCACCCACAGTATCACCTACAACAGTTGCGTCATGTAAAGGTGTTCCTTTTTCAGCTAAATCCACTTCAACAATTTTTTTAGCGTTATCCCAGCAACCGCCCGCATTTGCCATAAACACCGCTTGGAATAAACCAAATACAGCTATTGCAATTAAATAGCTGATAAAGAATGATACAGCGAATTTTGTTGAAATAGGAGCTGACAAAAATGCAAAAGCCAACGCAAAAGAAAATAGCGCAACAAAGATATTAAACATACCTTTTTGAGCATATTGCGTACAAATTTTTACAACTTCTTTTGAATTTTCAAGGTTTGCCTTTTTATCATCAGCTTCACCTAATTTAATATGCTTTTTAATATATTCAACAGCAGAATAAGCTCCTGTTGTAACAGCTTGCATAGAAGCTCCGGAGAACCAATATATTACGGCACCGCCTGAAATAAAGCCTAATAAAGTATATGGATTTAAAAGACTCAAAATACTTTCAGGATTGATATTTAATACATTTTTAATAACAAGTATTAAAGAAAATATCATTGTAGTAGCACCAACTACAGCCGTACCAATCAAGACAGGTTTTGAAGTAGCTTTAAATGTGTTACCTGCGCCGTCATTTTCTTCAAGATATCTTTTTGCATTTTCAAAATCAGGGTTAAATCCGTATGCCTTTTGAATTTGCAATTGAATATCAGGTTGTTCTTCAATCAAAGATAATTCATATACAGATTGAGCATTATCTGTAACAGGTCCATAGCTATCTACTGCAATAGTTACAGGTCCCATTCCCAAAAATCCGAACGCAACCAAACCAAAAGCAAAAACAGTAGGATAAATCATAACATTTTGAATATATCCACTGGCTAAACATGCTAAAGCCATTAATAATACTATGATTGCGCCAATCCAAAAGCCTGAAAAATTGCCTGATACAATACCTGATAAAATTGTTAAAGACGCTCCGCCTTCTCTTGAAGCTCTAACGACTTCTTTTGTGTGTTTAGCTTTCGGGCTTGTGAAAATTTTTGTTGCTTCAGGTATTAATGCGGCTCCCAATGTTCCGCAAGAGATAATTATAGAAAATACTAACCACATATTGTTTGGCATTGAAGCCAAAAGCCATTTACTAACTGAAAAAGTCATGATAATTGATAAAATTGAAGTCAGCCACACAAGACTTGTTAAAGGCTGTTCAAAGTCAAATCTTATGTTTTTCTTTTCACAAGCCTTAGCATAAAATCTTGTTTTTACATTGTTAATTAAATATGCAATTACTGATGTAATTATCATTAAAAATCTCATAGTGAAAATCCAAGCTAAAAGCTGAATTTGATATTGAGGGAAAACCGCAAGTATAATAAAACTTACTAAAGCAACCCCTGTAACGCCATAAGTTTCAAAACCATCGGCAGAAGGACCAATGCTGTCACCTGCGTTATCACCCGTACAGTCCGCTATAACACCAGGGTTTCTGGGGTCATCTTCTTTAATTCCGAATTGAATTTTCATCAAATCAGAACCAATATCGGCAATTTTTGTAAAAATACCACCTGCAACTCTAAGTGCAGAAGCCCCAAGGCTTTCTCCGATTGCAAAACCGATAAAACAAGCGCCTGCTAATTTTGATGGAACAAATAAAAGAATAATAAGCATTAATATTAATTCAACTGAAACCAATACAACGCCTATACTCATGCCTGCTCTTAAGGGCACATTTAAACAATTCAAAGGTTTTGAGCGCAATGCTAAAAATGAAGTTCTGGAATTTGCCAAAGTATTCATTCTTATTCCAAACCAAGCAACCAAATATGAACCTAAAATGCCGATTACAGACCATAAAAGAATTAAGCCTACCGCTTTTAAACCTAAGTGCTGTAAAACACCAAAATAATAGGAAATACATAAAATAATCAATACTTCCAACAAAATTAAAAACTTGCCTTGTTGAATTAAATATGTCTTACAAGTTTCAAAAATTGTTGTTGCAACATTATTCATCAGAGGATGAACTTTGATTTTTTTAATTTTAAAAAATTCAACTAAACCGAAGATTGCCCCTAAAATCGCAACTCCGATTCCAACAAGTAAAAGATTAAAACTAAACGGATCTTGTTTAAAATCAGGAACAATTAAATCCGCTTCAGAAGCAAATGCGCCCAAATTGCCCATAAAAAGCGACAATATTAAAAGCGCACTTTGAAATGTTTTTTTCATTGGTACTAATTCCTTCATCACATAAAATACAATTATGAATAGAATTATACCTTTTATTTGAATAATTGATATCAACCAAATAAGCCAAATTAGCCTATAAATCTTGAAAATACTTTAATATAGATTAAAATTGAGCCGATTATTAATAATATTCCTGATATTTTCATTAAAATTTCAGAAATATTGGAGAAATTTTTAACTCCTTTTAAAAAGGAAGTAAACACCCCTGCTAAAATAACAACAACACCTTGACCGATTGAAAATAAAAACAACATTAAAGCAGCTAAGACAAGGCTTTTTGTTAATGTTGCAAAACTCATTATCCCCGCTAATATCGGAGTTGAACAAGGACTTGAAGCAAAAGCAAAAAGTACACCTATTATAAAAGGATATACAAATAAACTTGCGCCTTTATTTTGCGGGAATTTTTTAACTAAAGGCGATAAGTTAAGCTCAATTAAACCTAAAAGATTTAAACCAAAAACTAATATCAAAGAAGCTAAAAATAATATCCAATAAGAACCCCCTATTGAAACAAATACGCTTCCGCTAACAGCGCAAATTACACCTATAATTGATAATATAAAAGCTAAACCAAGAGTAAAGGATGATAATTGAATAAATGTTTTTAATTTATTTTCATCCCCATAACCTCCGACATAACCCACAATCAAAGGGAGCATGCCAATTGAACAAGGTGAAATGGATGATAATACACCCCCCAAAAAGGAAGCCAATAAAAATATAGGCGAAAATTCTCCCTTTGATAAATATTCAACTAAATTATTTGTTAACTGTGCAATCATTATTTTATACCGTCTATAATTTCTACGATTTCATCAGATTTCATAGCACCTTCATATCTTTTAATAACGTTTCCGTTTTTATCTAAAAATACTAAAGTAGGTACTAGTGTAACTTTATATTTTTTAATCATAGATTTATTATAGTCGCTGCCTTTGCCCACATTTTCAACAACATTAATTTCTTCAACTAAAACTTCATTTTTATAGTTTTTCATTGCCTTAGTTATTTCTTCACTTGCTTCTTTACATTCTGAACACATTGGAGAAGAAAATTTAACTATTTTTGCTTTTGAAACGGGGGTTTCAGCTGCGCTTTTTGCTTTGCACATAATTGCATTTTGAGCTTTTGCGTCTAAATAAGCATATAAACCTAAAGGCAAGACAAATATTAATAAAACTACAATCCAATTTTTCATTATTTTTTCCTCTTTTTATTTTACGTTTTTATTATAAACATAAAAATTTTTTTTATAAATTAGACTGGTTATTAATTAATTTTTTTATAAAAAGCATAAATAATCAAGGAACAAATATAAAAATTCAATCGTCATTTAAATTGGATTTATGTTAATATTTATATAAGAGAGTTGAGATTATGGCAGATAAAATTTTTGATTGTATTATTTTGGGCGGAGGTCCTGCAGGTTTATCAAGCGCATTGTATTGCGCAAGAGGTAATTTAGATTGCGCCATTGTAGATAACAACGCAATCGGGGGAACTCCTGTTAATTATAGCGAGGTTGAAAACTATTTAGGTTTCGATAAAATCAAAGGTTTTGAATTAAGCGAAAAATTTGAACAACACGTTGATAATTTTAATGTTGGAAAATTTCCCTATGAAGAAATTATGAAAGCAGATTTAATTTCTCCGATTAAAACCATTGAAACACAAGATAAAATCCTAAAAGCAAGAACAGTAATCATTGCAACAGGCGCAAGAAATAAAAAATTAAACATTAAAGGTGAAGATGAATTTTATGCAAAAGGCGTGAGCTATTGCGCTGTTTGTGATGGTGCTTTTTATAAAGATAAAGTTGTTGCTGTTGTCGGGGGTGGAAATTCTGCCCTTGAAGAAGCAATTTATTTAACAAGATTTGCAAAAAAAGTTTATTTAATTCACCGTAGAGATGAATTTAGAGCGGATAAAATTGTTCAAGACAGAATTAAACACAATAAAAAAATAGAATTTATCTTAAATTCAAATGTTATTGAAATTTTAGGTAGAGATAGAGTTGAAAAAATCAAAATAGAAAACACCAAAACAAATAAAATAAAAGAATTAAAAATAGACGGAATTTTCCCGTATATCGGTATTGAACCAAACAGCGAACTTTTTAATACACAAAATAAACAAGACAGTTTTGGATTTATCATAACTGATGAAACTATGAAAACTAATAGAGAAGGGGTTTACGCCATAGGCGATATCAGAAAAACTCCTCTAAGACAAATTATAACCGCTGTTTCTGATGGTGCAATTGCAGGAGTTGAAGCAGCAAGATATTTAATGAACACAAAAGCAACAGTAAGGAAGTAGAAAATGAAAGCACTTGTTTATGATGACGGACTTAAATTAGATAAAAATTATCCCATGCCAAAAGTAAAGGATAACGAGGTTTTAATTAAAACTTCAATGGTGGGAATTTGCAACACCGATTATGAAATAACTCAAGGATACATGGGTTATAAAGGTGTTTTAGGTCATGAATTTGTTGGTGTGGTTGAAAGTGTCGGGAAAAATGTTCCTCAAAGCTTAATCAATAAAAGAGTAGTAGGAGAAATTAACTGCGCTTGTAATAACTGTTCTTATTGTAATCAAAACTTGCAAAGACACTGCCCAAACCGCTCAACACTGGGCATTTGGCAAAAAGACGGATGTTTTAGCGAATATTTTACCCTGCCTTATGAAAATGTTATTGAAATATCAGAAAATATTGATGATATAACTGCAACATTCACTGAACCCCTTGCAGCCGCTTATGAAATATTAGAGCAAGTTCATATTAAACCTGACTCAAAAGTTGCAATTTTAGGAGACGGCAAACTGGGTTTATGTGTTTCAATGGTTTTTGCAGCTATGAATATTGACTATGTTCACATCGGAAAACATCCTGAAAAACTCGAAATTTCAAAGAATTTAGGTGCCAAAACAATGACCCTTGATGAATTAAAAGAAAGTCATAAAAAATCTTTTGATGTAGTTGTTGAAGCAACAGGCTCAACGGGCGGTTTTGAAACAAGTGCTTCTTTAGTTAAACCAAGGGGAATTTTAGTTTTAAAAAGCACAATAGCAGCAAAAGAGGGTTTAAACTTAGCAAGTATTGTTGTTGATGAAATTACAATTGTAGGTTCAAGATGCGGACAATTTAGACCCATATTAAGACTGTTAGAAAAAGGCAAAATTAATCCAAAACCATTGGTTTCAGGAATTTATAGCGTAAATGATTTTGAAAATGCTTTTGAAAAAAACGCTCAAAAAGGAACGCTTAAAGTTCTTGTAAAATTTTAAAATTAAAAAACTGCCCTTAAAATTAAGGGCAGAAAGTCGGGTATAAGCCGAGTTCTGTATTAAGATAATTATCTATCTGACGCGTTTTTTCTTGCAATTTTCCAATCGGAAACGGAAATAGCACCTTCTTGCAAAGTCAAACTTGCAGCCAATCGGGGTTTACCTTGCCTGATATCTCACGATATCAGCGGTGGGCTTTTACTCCGCCGTTGCACTTGTACTGAA
>CALVET010000019.1 GCA_944326675.1 Candidatus Gastranaerophilales bacterium | reverse complement strand
CCTAAAGCTCACAAGTTCGCTAAGGGATTGTGGGCATCACCTAAGTCCAGTATCGGGCTGTCTGTCAAAACTCAACGTTTTGACATCACGCCCTCACATCCTTCTGCTTTTTACTTCTCGTCTAAGTCCAGTCGGACTAAGACTCGAAGCAAAAAGAATGCTCCTGTAAAATTTGCACTATGTGCAAATTTCTACGTCGCTTTAGTCCAGTGTCGGGCTGTCTGTCAAAACTCAACGTTTTGACATCACGCCCTCACATCCTTCTGCTTTTTACTTTTTCATTGGGCGCAGTCGCGCCACAATTCAAAAGCAAAAAGAATGCTCTGATTGCTCAGAGCCTTGATGTTATTGAAAGGAAAAGTATAGAAAACTGTTTCTTTAGGCAAAAAGACTGATTTCTTTTTCACCTTGCTTTTCTTTTAAAGCTTTTTGTTCTGCGGTTTCAAAGGGGTTGAAACCGTTTGAAGAATTAGAATTTTTATCTGAAATGTTGAACATATGAAGAGCTGAATCGTTTTTTTCAAGTGCTTTTGGAGCGCTTAGTTCGTTTGAAGTAACTGATTGAGTTAACTCAACTTGTTTTTGTACGGTATTAGCAGAATATAAATTAAGTGCTGCTTGTGAGTTTAATTTTGCAACATTAATTGATTGTAAATATAATCCTGCTTGAGTTAAAGCAATTTGTTTTTGTAATTCGGGGTTGGTTCTTGAAGAATATAAATCAACACCTAATGAAGCTCTGTTGAATTTTGAATAATCAAAACCTTCAACTTTGATTTCGCCGTTAGCTTTTCTTGCTTCGTTTAAAATTTGTGCTGATACATTACCTACATTTTTTGTGTCTATACCTTGCAATGAATATATAGCATTATTGTTAATTCCTAAGCTCATTACCTTACGCTCCACTTTATTGTCTAGTTTGTTCCCTTATGCTTTAATATTCGGCATTTTTAAATCGGAACTTTAGTTTTTAAAGGTTTTTTGTTACAATAGTTTACATAAGACACAAATTTGTTTTTGATGTTTTATAATTTAGAAAAACGGTAGTAACTATGAGAATTAAAAATTTCAATTTAGTAAAATATAACAAATAAAAAAGGAAGGCTTTTTAGCTTTCCTTTTTTTTGTGGAATGGAAGAAAATGAAAAGTAAAAACTATATTGGAAAAATTAAGACAATCACAAAAATCAACAAAGACGTATATAAACTAGATATTTCATCAGCTTTGCAAGATTGTAAAAGCGGACAATTTATTTCTGTTTTATGTCCTAATAAAACACTTAGACGCCCTTTTAGCATTTGTGATTTTGATAAGGAAAATAAAATTCTTTCAATTTTAATTAAACTAAAAGGAGAAGGCACAAAATATCTTTCAAATTTAAAAGAAAATGATGAAATAAATTTTTTAGCACCTATGGGTAACGGTTTTGAGCTTTTTGAAGATAAAAAGGCTCTTTTGGTTGGTGCAGGAATAGGCATTGCACCTTTGCTTTTTTTAAAAAAAGAAATGAAAAAGAAAAACATAACCAACTATTTAGTTTCAGGATTTAAAACAGAAGATGAAATAATAAAAGGAAGCGATAAAACCGTTGTGGGCGGAAGCGTATTAGATGATATTGAAAATATAATAAAAGATAAAAATATAGATATAATATATTCTTGCGGTCCTAACATAGTATTAAAAAAATTATCTCAAACAGCTAAAAAATTAAATATTCCCTGCTATGTTGCTTTAGAGCGTGTTATGGCTTGTTCAATAGGCGTGTGCAGAGGCTGCATTATTAAATTAATTAAAAATAATGAAATAAATAATTTTTCAGTATGCAAAGACGGCCCCATATTTAAAGGAGAAGAGATACTATGGGATTAGAAAAATTAAAAACTGTATTGAAAAATGAAAAAACTTCTAAAACTTTAGAGCTTAAAACTCCCATAATCGGCGCAAGCGGTACATACGGTTATAACAGCGAATTTGAAGACTTTATTGATCTTAATTGTTTTGGCGCTATTGCAACAAAAGGTATTACCATAGAAAAAAGATTAGGAAATGATGGTGAGAGAATTTTTGAAGTCCAAAACGGTTTAATTAACAGGATTGGTTTGGAAAATGTTGGAATTAGCGCATTTATAAGAGATAAATTGCCAATTTTAAGGCAAAAAAATATAGATTTTTTGCTAAATATTGCGGGTTCTACCATAGAAGATTACGAGAAATTGGCAATAATCGCGCAAGAAAATAGTATTAAAGCAATAGAGGTTAACGTTTCTTGTCCCAATGTAAAACAGGGATGTCTTGAATTTGGTTTAAATCCAAATAGTTTATTTGAATTGGTAAGAAAAATAAGAAAAAATTATGACGGCTTTTTAATTGTTAAATTATCTCCCAATACTTCCGACATAAAAGCTCTTGCAACCGCAGTTGAGCAAGGCGGCGCCGATTGCATAAGCGCAATTAACACGCTAAGAGGTTTGGGAATTAAAATCGATTATATCGGCAACAAATTCCTTAAAAAAACTGTTCAGGGCGGGTTATCGGGAACTTGCATTAAGCCTGTTGCACTTTATATGGTTAATCAAATCAGGCAAGCGGTTAAAATTCCGATTATTGCTATGGGCGGAATTTCAAAATTAAACGACCTTTTTGAATTTATATTGGCAGGTGCTGACGCTTTTCAAATAGGAACCGCAAATTTCATATATCCCTCAATTTGTTCAAATTTAGCGTTTGAATTAAATGAATTTATGATAAAAAATAACTTTAAAGACTTTGAGCACTTAAAAGGAGCAATAATAAATGAGTAATATTGATGTAAAAGAAATATTATTAAAAGCACAAGGGCTTTTAAAGGGACATTTTTGCCTCACAAGCGGGCTTCATTCCGATACTTATTTTCAATGTGCAAAGTTATATCAATACCCCGATATTGTTGAAAAATTGGCTAAAGAATTAGCCGAAAAATTAGAAGATATTGAATTTGATACGGTTGTTTCTCCTGCAATAGGCGCTGTTATTTTTGGTTATGAAGTAGCAAAGCAGGCAAAAAAAAGAAATCTTTTTGTGGAAAGAAAAGACGGAATAATGCAGCTAAGAAGAGGTTACAGCCTTGAAAAAGGTGAAAAAGTAGTAATAGTTGAAGATGTCATTACAACCGCAAGGACAATTTTTGAAACAAAAGAGGCAATCAAAGAATTCGGCTGTGAAGTTGTCGGGGTTGCTTGTATCGTTGATAGAACCCAAGGTAAACTTGATAGTGAATTTAAAATATATTCGCTTTTAAAGTCAAGCCCTGTGACATATAAACCCGAAGAATGTCCTTTATGCAAACAAAATATAGAATTAGTTAAACCCGGAAGCAGGACTGGAAAATAATATGAAGCATTTAATTGATATAGAATCTCTAACAACTGATGAAATAAATCAAATTTGCGCTAAAGCGCTGGATTTTGAAAAAGGAATAAGAAAAACAAATCATCAAAACGCAAATGTTATAAATATGTTCTTTGAAAATTCTACAAGAACAAGATTGTCGTTTGAAATGGCAGAAAATAAAATTAATTGCAATAAATTTAATTTTTCAATTGATACTTCATCTATAAATAAAGGAGAAGATATTTTTGATACTATAAATAATCTTTCTGCCATAGGTATGAATGCTATCGTTATGCGTCATTGGGATAATGATTTAATTAAAGAGTTATCTAAAAAAAGATATTTTCAAGAGATTTCTTTTGTTAATGCAGGCAGTGGAACAAGCGCTCATCCCACACAGGCCTTATTGGATTATTATACGATTAAAAAACATTTTCTTGATGTGAGCAAAAAAACAATTACTATTGTGGGTGATATTGCACATTCTCGAGTTGCAAAATCAGATATTGCATTATTAAAAAAATTCAATATGAGAATTAAATGTTTAGCTCCGGAATATTTTGCAGGTGAAAAAATCGAAGGCGTTGAATATTATACCGATTTAAAAGAAGCTTTTTCTGATACTGATATAATTATGGCGCTAAGAATTCAAAAAGAAAGAATACAAGAGCACATTGATTTTGATGATTATATTAAAAATTATCAAATAACAAAAGAAAATCTTCCTTATGCCGCATTTTTAATGCACCCCGGCCCAATCAACAAAAATATTGAATTAAGAGAAGATGTCCTTGAAACACAAAACGCAAGAACTATCTTAAATCAGGCTAAAAATGGTGTATATATAAGAATGGCGGTATTAGATACGGTATTAATCAGTCAGGGTTTATAAATGAGAAAAGAAAAAACCTTTAAAACAATAGAAATTCCTTCTTTGATAGATATGCATGTGCATTTCAGAGAACCGGGGTTTGAATATAAAGAAACAATTGAAACAGGTATTAAATCTGCAAAGGCGGGCGGTTATTCGGGTGTATGTACCATGCCAAACACAAATCCTGTTTGTGATAATTCAAAAGTTATTAAATATATTCTTCAAAAAGCTAAAAAGTATCATTTTGAAATATATCCTATCGCGGCAATAACAAAAAATCTTAACAGCCTTGAGCTTGTTGATTTTAAAGAATTAAAAGCCTCGGGTGCAGTTGGTTTTTCTAATGACGGATTGCCTTTGTTGGATAAGGATGTTTTTTTGGAGGCTTTAAAAAGCGAAGAGCTTATTTTATCTCATTGTGAAAATGAGACGCAAGAAATTAATTGGCAAATCGAACAATTTAAAAAGGCAATTGAATTAGGCTATAACCCCAGACTCCATTTTTGCCATGTGTCTAAAAAAGATAGTGTCGATTTAATAAGAAAAGCAAAAAAAGAAGGTCTAAAAAATTTAACCGCTGAAACTGCCCCCCATTATTTCACTTTTACAAGAGATGATATCGATACAACAGGAAGATTTAAAATGAATCCGCCTCTAGGCTCAATTGAAGATAAAAGAGCAGTTATGGATGGATTATTTGATAATACGATTGATGTTGTAGCAACAGACCATGCGCCTCATTCTGATGAAGAAAAATTAAAACCTTATTTGGAAGCGCCAAACGGTATAACAGGGCTTGAAACCGCCTTTTCGTTAGCGTATGAGCTTTTAGGATTAGATAGAGCATTAGAAAAAATGGCCTTCAATCCAAGAAAAATTCTGAAAATAAATAACAAAAAAATGGTTAAATTTGCGCCTGATGAGACTTGGATTGTTGTTCCCTCGCAGTTTAAGACAATGTGCAAAATATCACCTTATAAAGGCATGAAACTAAAAGGAAGAATAATAAATGATTGATGAAAAAATTAAACAAAAATTGGTTTTAGCTCTAGATGTTGAAGACATTAAAGAAGCAAAAGAGCTTGTAGACAGTCTTAGTCCGTATATTGGCACTTTTAAAGTAGGCTTGCAGTTATTTTGCGGATATGGTTTAGAAATTATTAATTATATTAAAGAAAAAAATTCAAATTTCTTTTTGGATGTAAAATTACACGATATTCCAAATACGGTTGAAAAAGCTTCTTATAATGTTGTTAAAAATGGGGCAAATTTCTTTAATGTTCACGCTACGGGCGGTGTTGAGATGATGAGGGCAGCTAGAAAAGGTGCGCTTGAAGCTTGTGAAAAATATAATAAAAAACCGCCTTTGATTTTGGCGGTTACAATCCTAACAAGCATATCTCAAGAGGTTTTAAAAAATGAGCTTTTAAATGATACAAATATTGAATCATTAGTCATTCAATTAGCAAAAAATGCTAAAGAAGCAGGGCTTAACGGCGTTGTTGCTTCGGCTAAAGAATTAAAAGCGATTAAAAAAGAGTTGGGTGATGATTTTATCGTTTTAACTCCGGGGATAAGACCTTCTTGGAGTTTGACTGATGATCAAAAAAGAATAGCGACGCCAAAAAGCGCTATAGCTGATGGCGCTGATTATATTGTTTTAGGCAGAGCAATAACAAAAGCGCAAGATAAAATTGAAGCAATAAAAAAGATATATCAAGAAATTAAAGAGGAAAACTAAATGGGAACACTGATTCTTCAAGACGGTACTGTAATAAAAGGTCATTCTTTCGGGGCAATAGGAGGATATTGCGGTGAAGTTGTTTTCAACACTTCTATGACAGGTTATCAAGAAATATTAACTGATTTATCCTATGCTAAGCAAATTGTTGTTATGACGTATCCTGAAATAGGAAATTACGGTATAAATGATTTTGATTTTGGAGCAGATAGTCCTGCTTTAGTCGGTTTAATAGTAAAAAATAATTGTTTAAAAGAAAATCACTATAAATCAACTGAATCTTTATCAAATTATTTAAGGTCAAATAACATAATAGCTCTTGATTCAATTGATACAAGAAGTTTAGTGGAAAAAATCAGAGAATACGGTACAATGAACGGGTTTATAACCTCTAATGACGTCGATGATGAGTTTATTAAAGAAAAACTGACTGAATTAAAAGAATTTTCCATAAAGAAAGATGTAATATATGATGTTTCAACTAAAAACAGATACATCTATAATCCTCAAGGGAAAATAAACATGGCATTTTTGGATTACGGAGCAAAAAAAAGCATTTTAAATTCTTTAGCTAGAAGAAATTGTAAATTAACCGTATATCCTTCTTCAACTACTGCAAGGGAAATTTTGGATAATGGTTTTGATGCTTTATTTTTGTCAAACGGTCCCGGTGATCCTTCGAGTTTTAAATTTCAGATTGAACAATTAAAAGAAATGCTGGGAAAAATTCCTATTTTTGGAATTTGTCTGGGGTATCAGCTTTTGGCTCTTGCAAGCGGCGCTTCAACTTATAAGTTGAAATATGGTCACAGAGGCGGAAATCATCCTGTTATTAACCTTGAAAATAATAAAGTTATTATAACAAGCCAAAACCACGGTTATGCGGTTGATTTAGAATCTATACCAAAAATAATGCGTCCTACATATAAAAATCTTAATGATGATACATTAGAAGGTTTTGAAATTTCAAGCCTTGGAATATATGCGGTTCAGTTCCACCCTGAAGCAAAGCCGGGGCCTGATGATGCTGCTGTAATATTTGATGAATGGGTTAATATTGCTCAAAAAGATATAAATAGATTTAACGAGGTAAAAAATGAAAGATAAATCTCTTAAAAAAGTTCTTGTAATCGGTTCAGGTCCGATAGTTATAGGACAAGCTGCAGAATTTGACTATGCAGGGGTGCAAGCTTGCAGAGCTCTTAAAGAAGAAAATATTGAAGTAGTTCTTGTTAATTCTAATCCTGCAACTATTATGACAGATGAGCAGATTGCTTCTAGGGTTTATATAGAGCCTTTAACCTTGGAGAGTTTAACCTATATAATTGAAAAAGAACGTCCGCAAGGGTTAATCGCTTCCCTAGGCGGACAAACAGCACTAAATCTTGCTTGCGAATTATATGATAATAAGGTTTTGGAAAAATATAATGTAAGGCTTTTGGGAACAAAAATTTCATCTATCAAAGAGGCTGAAGATAGAGAGCTTTTTAAAGAATTAATGGAAAAAATAGGTGAACCTGTTCCAAAAAGCGCAATCGTATCAAGCTATGAAGAGGCATATAAATTTTATGAAGAAATAGGTTTTCCGATTATAATACGTCCTGCCTTTACTTTAGGAGGCGCAGGAGGCGGAATAGCAAGAAATGAAAAAGAATATGAAGAAATAGTTTATACAGGTTTGAGCCAATCTCCGATTAATCAGGTTTTGGTTGAAAAATCAATTGCAGGTTTTAAAGAAATTGAATATGAAGTAATAAGAGATTCAAATGATACTTGTATAATCATTTGTAATATGGAAAATATTGACCCTATCGGCATCCACACGGGCGACAGCTTTGTTGTAGCGCCAAGTCAGACTTTAACTAATAATGAATATCAAATGCTTCGCACGAGTGCAATTAAAATTATTAGAGCGCTTAAAATTGAAGGCGGTTGTAATGTCCAATTTGCGCTTGATACTATGTCTAATCAATATTATGTAATTGAGGTTAACCCTAGGGTTTCACGTTCTTCAGCTCTAGCATCTAAAGCAACAGGTTATCCTATTGCAAAAATTACTACAAAAATTGCTATAGGGTATAATCTCCATGAAATTAAAAACCCGATAACCAATAAGACTGCAGCGTTTGAACCTGCGCTTGATTATATTGTAACTAAAATCCCGAAATGGCCTTTTGATAAATTTTCACAAGGGGACAGAATTTTAGGCACAAAAATGAAAGCCACAGGTGAGATAATGGCAATCGGAAGGACCTTTGTTTCATCTTTTAAAAAGGCTGTAACTTCTCTTGAAGAAAGGTATACAGGGCTTTTATATCGTGGTTTTGAAGAATTAAACAACGATGAATTATTAACTCAATTGTTTATTCAAGATGACAGAAGAATTTTCAGGTTAGCTCAAGCGTTATATAACAATAATGATATCAATAAACTTTGCGCAATTACAAAAATTGATAAATGGTTTATTTCGAAAATCAAAGAAATTGTTGATATGGAAAAAGAATTGGCGCATAAA
The DNA here is from genome assembly GCA_944326675.1 of Candidatus Gastranaerophilales bacterium. Classification (GTDB taxonomy): domain Bacteria; phylum Cyanobacteriota; class Vampirovibrionia; order Gastranaerophilales; family Gastranaerophilaceae; genus RUG14156. Next base: position 11,032 of record CALVET010000019.1, on the reverse strand, counting down.
GAATTGACAAAATCTTTGTATATAAAAGCAAAAGAATTTGGTTTTTTGGATGAAGAAATAACAAAATTAACTCAAACTACAATCGAAACTCTAAGAAAATTTAATGTTGAAGCAAGTTTTAGAGTGGTTGATACTTGTGCTGCCGAATTTAGTGCTTCAACTCCTTATTTTTATTCAACATACAATGAAGCCGACGAAGCAGCTAAATATAAGCAATTAGCACAAGAAAGTTATAAAAAGCCTAAAGAAAATATTGTTGTATTGGGTTCAGGACCAATCAGAATAGGTCAAGGTATAGAATTTGATTATTGTTCTGTGCATGCGGCAATGGAATTAACCAAAAACGGATATGAAGCGGTAATGATTAATTCAAATCCTGAAACGCTTTCAACTGATTTTGATATAGCCACAAGATTGTATTTTGAACCTATGAACATTGAATATGTCATGAATGTCATTAAAAAAGAAAACCCAAAAGGTGTGCTTGTTCAGTTTGGCGGGCAAACTGCGATTAATTTAGCTGAAAAGCTTGACCAAGAGGGAATAAAAATTCTTGGAACCAGCCTAAAAAGCATAAATGCAGTTGAAGATAGAAAGGTTTTTGAAAAACTTTTGAAAGAGCTGGGTATTCCACAGCCAAAGGGTTTAGCCGTAAATACCGCAACGCAGGCGCTAAATGCCGTTAAAGAATTGGGATATCCCGTTTTGGTTCGTCCGAGCTATGTTATAGGCGGAAGAGGAATGCAGGTGGTGTATAATGATGAAGAACTTTTGACTTATATAACAGAAGCTTTGAAATTTTCAAATGAGCACCCTGTGTTAATTGACCAATATATTGAAGGGCAAGAGGTTGAGCTTGACGCAATTTCAGATGGCAGAGATATTCTTATCCCCGGAATTTGTGAACATATTGAACGCGCGGGCGTTCATTCGGGCGATTCTATGAGCATATATCCGAGTCAAAATATTTCAAGAAAAAATGAAAAAATAATGACAAAATATGCGGCAAAGATTGCCCAAAAGTTAAATATTAAAGGGTTAATGAATATTCAATTTATCATAAAAGATGATAAAGTTTACGTTATTGAAGTTAACCCGAGAGCCTCAAGGACAGTTCCCATTATGAGTAAGGTTACCGGAATTCCCATGGTAGATATTGCTCTTAGGGCAATTTTAGGCAAATCAATTAAAAGGGCAGGTTTTGGTGTAGGATTATATAAAAAATCAAACCTTGTATCTGTTAAAATGCCTATTTTTTCTTGGCAAAAATTAAACAGAATTGACCCTGCTCTGGCTCCTGAAATGAAATCTACAGGTGAAGTTTTAGGAATAGATACAACTTATAAAAAGGCTTTATATAAAGCGTTTTTAGCGGGCGGTCATAAATTTTCAAAATCAAAACAGAGGGTTTTGGTGTCTTTAAATGATCACTGTAAAAAACCTGCTCTTCCGATGTTAAAAAAATTGTTTAAACAAGGATTTTTCATCATGGCAACTTGGGGTACACACAAATTCTTGGAAAAAAACGGTATTCCATCTAAAATGATTGAGAAATTTATGATAGATAAACTCCAAAAACGTATGAAAAACGGACGTTTGAGTTTTATTATTAACACTCCGACTACGGGAAAAAATTCTCAAAATGCCGGTTTTCAAATCAGAACAATAGCTCAAATGTACGGAATACCGAGTTTTACCTCTATAGATACGGCAAGCGCGTTTTTGGTCGCTTATAAAGTATTTGATAAAAATACTCAATTAACTTATGACACAATTACAAATTATCGCAAGAAAAAATTTTTAGACATGTTTAAATAAATATAGTTTTAGGGTATAATTAATAAATGTTTGAAAAATTTACACAAAAAGCAATAGATGTTGTTCAAGCGGCGCAGAATTATGCTGTTGAATTTAACCATGGTAAAATTTTGTCTCAACATCTTTTATTGGGTTTATGCGCTCAAAGCAAGGGTGTACAGGCAAAGATTTTAGGCTTTGATAAGATAAATTTTGCAGAATTAAACAAAGAAGTTTATTCCAGCGAGAAAAATAATCCAGATCAAAAAATTGAAAAAATAATTTTTTCGCTTGAAGCAAGGGATATTTTGAAAGCTTCGGTTGATTTATCACAGCAATTAAATTCAAAGTTTGTTATGCCTCAACATATTGCTTTAGCTATTTTTTCAAATAAAAATTGCGGCGCATATAAAATATTAAAGAAATTTGAAATTGATGAAGAAAAAATAATTTCAAATCTTAAAAGAATGCTTGATAAAAGCTCTGATATTAAAGCGCTTCACCCTGAAGAGGAAATTGAAAATACCGAATTAACCAATATTAATGATTTTTTCAAAGAAAAAACAATATCAGAAATTTTATCGCAAGCCCAATCTAAATTAATCGCCCCAGGATATGAAATATTAGGTACTGAGCAGATTTTGCAGGCGATTTTAGATAATAAAAGTTATGAAATAGTTAATATTTTAGAAAAATATAATGTAACAAAAGATGTTTTTTTGGAAAAGTTGAGCCATGTTCATTCAAGAAAAGCTGAATTTGAAAATTCCGAAAAACAAATTATCTTTACTCCGAATGCCTTTTTGTCTTTAATGCTTGCGCTTGATTTTGCTAAAGAATCAGGAAGCACCGAAATTAAAGCAGAGCATATTATTCTTGGAATTTTAAAAAATAAAAAAGGTATAGCTTATAAGATTTTATCTGAGTTATTGCCCAAAGGGGTTGATTTTGAAGATATTGTTATGAAAAAATTAAACGACAAAATCCCTGAGACATTGGCGATTTTAAGGCTTGCAAAAGAAGAGGCAATAAGCTTAAACTCTTCTACAATAGGTACCGAGATGATTTTGCTGGGTATTTTATCTTATGGAGCAGGAATTGCTTCTGATACCCTAAGACGTCTTGGAATTACTCTTAAGGACGCAAGAAAAGAAGTTGAAAAATTAATTGTTCCTCAAAAGGAAATTCAAAATATTACCTATAGCCCGAGGGCAAAAAAGATGCTTGAAGTGGCCTATGAAACCGCTCAAGAACATAAGAGAAATAAAATTAAATCTGAAAATTTATTATATGGCATTACCAAAATGCCGAATTGTTTGGCTATGAAGGTTTTGACCAATTTGGGGACAGATGTTTTGGAAATTCAACAAGGTATCAAGCAAGAGCTTTTAGGCGGCATGGATTTATAAAGATTTTCAATCATATGGATTAATTCGCATGAACGATTTAAAAAACTGTTGAAAATTATATAATTCAACTATGTTTAAAGTAATGATTTCAGAAATTTGGAATAACTTACACCCTATGACTCACTTTTGGATTATCATTAGCACCATAGGCGTTTTAACTCTATATGGGTTAATGTATTCCATATAAAAAACAAGGAATGGGAAATATAAAAAGAGATTTTACATCTTTTTGAATTCGTCAATGGCGTAGACAAATGCTTCAACAAGCTCGGGGGAGTATTTTTTGTTGGCATTCGCTTTGATTTCTTCTATTGCTTCATCAACTGTATATGCTTTTCTGTATGGGCGGTAAGAAATCATAGCAAAATAGCTGTCTACAATTAGGATGATTTGAGATGTTATCGGAATTTCTTCGCCTTTTTTGTTGTTGGGATATCCGCTGCCATCCCAGTTTTCGTGGTGTTGCTCAATGATAGGAATAATATTTGAAACTGAACTAATCGGTTTTAAAATTTCTTGAGCGCCTACTATGGGGTGTTTTCTGATTTCTTGTTGTTCGTCTTTATTCAACGGCGCCGCTTTTTTCATGATGTCTTTTGGCATCATAGTATTACCGATATCATACAAAAGCATGGCTATTTTTAATTTATCCACTTCGGATTTAGATAAATTCATTCTTTTGGCAATTAAAGTTGCCAATTCTACTTTATTTTTGGTGCTTCCATCTTGATATAGAGGGAAATAAGATTTAGATATGGAATCTACAATGCTAAATAGCATTTCTTGACTTGACGTGCCTGATGAATCTTGTTGTTTGATTTGAAGCTTTTGGATTAGTTCTGCTGCAAGATTTTTGTTAAACGGAATGCGATGTTGAGTTAAGATGTCAACAAACGCATCAATGGCAATGTCCTGCCAAGAGGTCTTGTTGTCCGTATCAGCCAAGGTTACTTGATTTCTTCCTTTTTGCTTAGATGAATACATTGCTTTATCACACATTTCAAATAATTCATCTATATTTGTTGTTTGCTCAATGAAGCTTGCAACCCCAAGTGAGGCGGTAATTCCTCCCGGCAGTCCTTCAACTTCGGATTGTTCGATTGAAGCTCTTAAACGTTCTGCTGCGGCAACTCCGCCTTGGGCATTAATTCCCGGCAAGATAATAAAAAACTCTTCTCCGCCGTATCTTGAAGGAACATCAACACTTCTTGATGTTTTATTGATGACATTTGCGATTGTCGCAATTGCCTTATCACCCATGGAGTGTCCGTAGGTGTCATTTATTCTTTTTAAATGGTCTAAGTCTAATCCGATTAAGCAGAAAGGCTGTTTTGTTCTTAATGAGCGGGTTGCTTCTCTGTGCAGGGCATCTTCAAAAAATCTTCTGTTGAAAAGATTTGTCAGATGGTCTGTAACTGCTTGTTTTTTAACTGTTTCAAAAAGATTTGCAATTGTAATTGCAAGCTCAATTTGACGGGCAAAAAGGTTTAAAAAACTTAGTTCGTCGTCTTTTAGTTCTTTTCTTGGTGAAAAAACGGACAAAAAACCGTTAAATTGATTGTAAACGGAAATAGGAAAAATAATTATAGTTTTTACTTCGTTGTTTTGTGTCAGTTTTTCAACTTTTTCTTCATCGGCATTTGGAATGTTTTCTTCAATGAAGCTTTTCAGGCTTACATAGTAACTTATTTCTTTTTCTTTAATGGCGTTTTCTATTGTGCCGTTTTCTATCGGGTTTAATTTAAAATCGAAAACTCCGTTGTTTGTAAGGTTTGCAAGTGAAATTGCAAAATCATTTTCAAGATATGTTTTTAGCGCATAATATGAGCCGTTTTCATCATATTCTTTTTGGGCAATAAAACTGTATATATACCCAAATTCGCCGTATAAGCTCGATACGATTGTTTCTAAAACGCTTGAAAGCGGTCTTGAGGAATTCATCATATCCCAAACTTGTTCTCATGTGAGTAAAGTTTGGTTTGCAAGGCGTAATTCCTCTGTACGTTGTGCAATTTCTCTTTCTAAAACAACGTTTCTTTGGTAAACCTCGTAGACGTCTTTTGTTTCTTCTCCGATTTGATTTTCGACGTCTTTTAATTTTTTAGCTGATTGTGATATCCAATCTAAAATGCCCATAGATTAATTATAACCTAACTGTTAAATTATATACAAGCAATTTTTATATTTTAATTAAAAATAGTTTAAATTATTGATTAATAAGCTGTCTGAATGTAGTATTCTTGTGTTGGTAAAATAACTACGGAGTAAAAAATGTTAATAGAAGAAATTTTAGAGCTGGCAATCACAAAAAAGGCAAGCGATATTCATATTTCGGCAAATTTACCGCCGGTTTTGAGAATAGATGGTAAACTGTTTAGAACAAATCTTCCTGTTTTATCTCCTGATGATGTTGAAACAATAATTTTTCCGATATTGTCTAATGAACAAAGAAGAGAATTAGAGCAAAATTGGGAATTGGATTTTGGTTATGGTCTGCATGGGGTTGGAAGATTTCGTGTAAACGTATATAGAGATAAAGGCTCTTATGCTGCAGCTTTTAGGGCAATTAATTCAACACCTCCGACATTTGACGAACTCGGTTTACCTGAAGTTATGAAAAAAATTGCACAAAGACCAAGAGGACTGATACTTGTTACAGGTCCTACAGGATCAGGTAAATCAACTACTTTGGCTGCTATGATTGATTATATTAATTCAACAAGGGTAGACCATGTTTTAACGATTGAAGATCCTATTGAATTTATTCACCCTAGTAAAAAATGTATTATTCACCAACGTGAGTTGGGTCAAGATACAAAATCAACCGCAAATGCGCTAAAATCTGCTCTTCGTGAAGACCCTGATGTTATTTTGGTTGGTGAAATGAGAGACCTTGAAACAATGCGTCTTGCGCTTACTGCAGCTGAAACAGGACACCTTGTATTGGGTACGCTTCATACTTCATCTGCTTCTCAAACCATAGACAGAATTGTGGATATTTTCCCTGAGGCTCAACAACAACAAATCAGATTGCAGTTGTCTATTAGCCTTGTTGCGGTATTTTCACAATGTTTGTTGCCAAAATTGCAGCCAAACGGCACAAAAAAAGGTCGTGTGCTGGCACAAGAAATCATGATTGTAAACGGAGCTATTGCAAATTTAATTCGTGAACAAAAAACAGCACAGATATATTCAGCTATACAAACAGGTATAGGAATGGGTATGCAAACACTTGATATGTGCTTAAAAGATTTGGTTGCAAAGAAAATGATAGACCCGCTCGATGCTGTTTCTAAATCTCAAAGACCGGATGAATTTAAGCGTTCAATAGGCATGGCTACCGGCGGAATGCACCAAATGTAACAAATGTTAAAAAAATTGTAAAATATAGTAAAATATTTATTTGTAAAAAAATATATTCTTGTTACAATAGTTACATAAATTAAAATTAATTAGAATGTCCTCGTTTGGGACATTCTATTAATAAGAGAAGATATTAAAAATCAACCCCAAGAAAGGTAGTTATAATGGGAATTAAAGGAAAAAATGACAAAATGGTAGTTCTTGCCTGCGAAGATTGCAAAGAAAGAAACTACACAACAACAAAAAATAAAAAAACAAACAAAGAAAGAATGGAACTGAATAAATATTGTCCGACTTGCAAAAAACACACTGTTCACAAAGAAACTAAGTAGTTTGTTGCATTATCAGGTTAACTAAATAAGCGTCCTTAGTTCAGTTGGTAGAACGTCGGTCTCCAAAACCGGATGTCGAGGGTTCGAGTCCTTCAGGGCGCGAATTTAGAAAATATCACAAAAAAGAAAGTAAAAGATGTCTACAGATAAAAACAACCAAAATAACGATTTTAAGCAAGCCATGATAACTTATTTTAAAGGCGTTAAAGCTGAATGGTCAAAAGTTTCTTGGCCGACAAGAAAACAAGTAATTGTTGAAACAGGAATTGTTCTTGCGGTTGTTATATTTTTTACTTTAGTTGTTTATTTCATGGATATAATTTTTAAAGCTCTTTTGGGTCTAATTAAGTAAAGGTTGTAAAATGACAGAAAAAGATAAAATCAATCAAAATCAAGACATAGCTCAAGAAAATACTGAAGAAAATATTTATATCAGTAAAGAGCCTACTCATAACGTTGAAAAAGCTCCACAAAAAAGATGGTATGTAGTACATACTTATTCAGGCTATGAAAATAAAGTAAAAGTAAACCTTGAAAAACGTATTGAATATATGAACATGGGTGAAAAGATATTCAGAATTGAAGTTCCTCAAAAGACAGTAACTCAAGTTCGTTCAGGTAAAAAGACCAAAAAAGAAGAAAAGATTTTCCCAGGTTATGTTTTAGTTGAAATGATAATGGATGATGATTCTTGGTATGTTGTAAGACATACTGCAGGGGTTACAAAGTTTGTCGGAACTGCTAAAAAACCGATTCCTGCAAAAGATTCTGAAATTAAAAAGATTATCCATAGAGGTCAACAAACAACTGCTAAGATTGAATTGGATGTTAAGGTTGGAGATAAAGTTCGTATTATCTCCGGTCCGTTTGCAGAATTTATCGGTGATATTACTGAAGTTTATCCTGATAAATCTAAACTAAGAGCTATGGTGTCTATATTTGGTCGTGAGACACCTGTAGAATTGGAATATAAACAGATCCAAAAAGTATAATAGTGCATTAGTGGAAGGATTTCAAATCCGCAATTACCACGAAAGGAGAATAAAATGGCACCAAAATCAAACAAAAAAATTACCGGTAAAATTAAATTACAAATTGAAGCCGGAAAAGCTAATCCATCTCCACCGGTTGGTCCTGCTCTGGGTCAAAAAGGTGTTAACATCATGGATTTTTGCAAACAGTTTAATGAAAGAACTGCTTCTCAAGCAGGCTACATTATCCCTGTTGTAATTGACGTATACGAAGACAGAAGCTTTGACTTCGTTATTAAATCACCTCCGGCTGCTGTTTTGATTAAAAAAGAATTGAACTTACCTAAAGGTTCTTCAGTTCCAAACAAAACAAAAGTTGGACAAATTACTCAAGAACAACTTGAAAAAATTGCAAAAATTAAAATGAATGATTTAAATGCTACAAGCCTTGAAGCTGCAGTAGAAATGATTAAAGGTACTGCAAGAGCTATGGGCGTTACAGTGGCTCAATAGTTAGATGGGAGGCAGAGAAAACTGCCGCTAATTACCACATAAGGAGAAAAAAATGGCTAAATTAACCAAAAAACAAAAGAAAATAAAAGAAATGCTGGCTGATTTTACTCAACCTACAACTGCTCTTGAAGCAATTAAAAAACTTCAGGAAGTTGCTAGTGCAACATCAAAATTTGATGAAACACTTGAATGCCACATGCGCTTAGGTATTGATGTAAAACATGCTGACCAACAAATCAGATCAACTACAGTTTTACCTGCAGGTCTTGGTAAAGAAGTTAGAGTTTGCGTTATTGCTAAAGCTGACTTGGTAGCTGCTGCAAAAGAAGCAGGCGCAAATGAAGCAGGAAGCGAAGAAATTATTGACAAAATTTCAGACGGTTGGTTTGAGTTTGATACATTAATCGCAACACCTGATATGATGCCTAAACTTGGTAAATTAGGTAGAGTTTTGGGTCCTAAAGGTTTAATGCCAAACCCAAAAACAGGTACAGTTACTACTGATGTTGCTAAAGCAGTAAAAGACGCTAAAGCAGGTAAAGTTGAGTTCCGTGCTGATAAACAAGGTATGATTCACGTACCTCTTGGAAAAATGAAATTTTCAACTGAAGATTTAATGAAAAACTTTGCTACATTAGCTGACGCAGTTATAAAAGCAAAGCCATCTGCAGCTAAAGGTACATATTTAAAATCAGTATATCTTTCAACTACAATGGGTCCCGGTATCAAATTAGATGCTAAAAATACACCTGCTGAAGTTAAAGAATATGTTGGCTAGTTTTAAAAACAAAATTAAAGATAACACAGCTCTTAAGAATATTAAGGCTGTGTTATCTTTTTGTTTCCATTATCTTCATGAAAAATTTTTATGGGGAATATTTAAGTGTGTTGATGAAAAATTTTTTAAATTTCTTTTTGTGGGCGCACTGAATACTCTTTTTGGATATGCACTGTATGCTTTTTTTGTTGCAATAGGTTTAAAGGCAAACTTGGCTTTATTTTTTCAATATATTTTGGGTATTTTATGGAATTTTAAGACAACGGGCACGATTGTTTTTAAAAATAATAACAATCGTTTGATATTCAAATTTTTTCTAAGTTATATTTTTACATTTACTATTAATAGTTTTGCACTTAATTTTTTGATTAAATACCTAAATGAATATATTGCACAAGCTGTTCTTGTCCTTCCTGTTGCCGTTATATCGTTTTTGATTTTTAAGTTTTGGGTGTTTAGAGAAAATAATTGTTAAGATTTTTTAATAATTTAATCTTAATATGGCAATTTTTTAAAATAAAAAAACTTTATTATAGTGTAGTTAATATCTACCAATTGTTTATAAGACAAAGATGTTTATAAATGATTGCATCAAGCAAACGGATAAAATGCTACATTAGGTTCTATCTAAAAAATTTGCATTGATTGAGTGGACTATTTAACAATAGCCAAGGAGAACAAAACAACTTTAAAAAGCCTCGGGATATAATATCAGGGGCTTTTTTAGTGCTTAAATTTTGATGTGCCGCACATTTGTGTTGTTAAAAATAATTTTACTATTGTCATGTGATATTTGTTTTAGTATGCTTACGCTATATTTTCTAGTTGGTTCAGGGTGACAGGGGTGGTGTCATTCCAAAGTGTCATGCCAAACTTGTTTCAGCATCTTTTAAGTGTACAGTGTTTACTTTTAATCTTAAAAACAAAGGGGGGTAATTATTATATACAAAATTATTTAGACCCTGAAACCAGTTCAGGGTGACAGGGGTGGTGTCATTCCAAAGTGTCATTCCGAATTTGTTTCGGAATCTCCTTGAGGTATTATAGACCCTGAAACCAGTTCAGGGTGACAGGGCATATTTGTCATGCTGAACTTGTTTCAGCATCTTTTAAGTGTACAGTGTTTATTTTTAATCTTAAAAACAAAGGGGGGGGTAATTATTATATACAAAATTATTTAGACTCTGAAACCAGTTCAGGGTGACAGGGGTGGTGTCATGCCAAAGTGTCATTCCGAACTTGTTTAGGAATCTCCCTGAGGTATTATATTATAGACCCTGAAACGAGTTCAGGGTGACGGGATATATTTGTCATGCTGAACTTGTTTCAGCATCTTATTAACAAAAAACCTCACTCCCAATCCAGTGACAAATCTTTAAAATCTGGATTATGTTCTCTTATGAGATTTAATTTCCATTTCCTATGCCATCTTTTTAATTGTTTTTCTCTATTGATTGCTGCTTCTATTGAGTCAGTTAATTCAAAATATACCAATTTGTTAACATTGTATTTTTTAGTGAAACCTTCAACAACTTTATTTTTATGTTCCCAAACTCTTTTTTGTATATTGCTTGTAACCCCAATATACAAAGTTGTTTCTTGATAATTTGTCATTATATAAACTGCACAAGTTTTATTCATAGTTTGATTATACTACACAAAATTATTTAGACCCTGAAACGAGTTCAGGGTGACGGGATATATTTGTCATGCTGAACTTGTTTCAGCATCTTTTAAGTGTGCAGTGTATGGTTTTAGTCCTAAAATAATGGGCTTAATTATATTACACAAAATTATTTAGACCCTGAAACGAGTTCAGGGTGACGGGGGGGTATATATTCACTCTGGCTTACGCTTTCAGATTCGCTC